>JBAZUF010000002.1 GCA_041661505.1 Patescibacteria group bacterium
ATCTTTCCTGCGGCCTCGAAGTTGAGCCTCGAGATTTAACAGGAAATGCGATAAACCGCCTACGTACCCTTTACGCCCAATAAATCCGGACAACGCTTGGGGCCCTCGTATTACCGCTGCTGCTGGCCATTTAGTAGTATTTACTAATAGCTTGGACTATATCACCACCCCGCAAACTGCGGGGTGCTCGGCATCTAATAGCAGTTTATATTCCTGATTATCAGGTACCTGCTATTACTCCCGCCAATTTATGACAGGAAGAAGTCTCTGAAGGGTTAACTATAATGAAGGTAGCTTGTATCTAAAGCAACTAACAATATACGGCTTAATAATAGACATAAATTTTATCCGGCCATCTTTACCGACATGTAAACGCGGATATCTCTTGCCTCGGCATAAAGAATTATTGATTGATGTTGTAATCCCAAAATTCTTTAGCATTGCGTCGGCAAGTTTTTTTACATCTTTAAGCGAAAAACAATTAACGGCCAGGCTGAATGCAAAATGGCTTTTGGGGCGGAAATCAAGCGTTCCGTCATCCATAAACCAAATTGCCAAAGATAATGGATCAACTAACATTTCACTAATTTGATCAGGAACTTTTTTCTTGCCAGTGTGGCTATAAAAGTCCTTCCTCAAACCCGTTAGTTCATCTATATAACGTGTTCCAAAAAACCATTGACTGCCGTCTTTTCTCATGTTCGGTTCGCTCTTGCATAAATTTTTCAATTCATTATAGAGCCACCAAACATATTCCTTATTTTTTTGGCATTGCTTTATTTGCAATCTGGTTCCCTGGTATCCGTTAAAATCAAGATATCCATCGCCTAAAATACTTCCGATAATAATTGACTTTTGTCGCTTAGATAAGCTAATTTTCATTCTTCTATTATAGCAACTTCCCTGCTGATTGTCTAACCGCTAGGCAACAGACTATTTGCGATTAGAGTTTCCAGCATATAAGCCGAGTTCACCCTTAATGTTTCCATTAAGGCGCGCACTCTAGTAATACGAACGTTACTGCTAACAATTGCATATACGAGGTTAGCAGCCCCTTATTCCCTTGGTACCGTCATAGATTCGTCCCAAAGAAAAGCAGTTTACACCCCGAAGAGCTTCTTCCTGCACGCGGCGTCGCTCCCTCAGCCTTTCGGCCATTGGGGAAGATTCTTGACTGCAGCCTCCCGTAGGAGTCTGGGCAGTGTCTCAGTCCCAGTGAGCCGGGCCATGCTCTCACACCCGGTACCCGTCGTAGCCTTGGTGAGCTTTTACCTCACCAACTAGCTGATAGGGCATAGGCCTTTCTTGAGGCGATAAATCTTTAAATGAGAATGACTTGTGTCCCCTCATTTCCATCGCGTATTATCCAGCCTTTCGGCTGATTATCCGCGACCTCAAGGTAAGTTACCAATGTGTTACTCTCCCGTTTGCCATGGGTCTAAACCCATTCGACTTGCATGCCTTAGACACGCCGCCAGCGTTCGTCCTGAGCCAGGATCAAACTCTCAAAAAGTTTCGAGATTGCTCTCGAGTATTGAGTAATTATGATTAGCTCAATTTTATGTTTTGTTTTGGTTTGAACCCCGCATTTGCGGGGCTCGGAATAGTACGTGAATTGGCGCCTGTTAGCACCAAAACTTTCTGAACTCGGATTTTTGGTCGACTAACCGAATTCAGGACCACTATATTTTGTTTTGCTTTTCTCGCTGCTACGTGAGAAAGCAAAACCTTACCTACTTGGTATGAAAGAATCAACCTTTGATCCTTTATTTGTTAAAGTGCGAAGACAGTTAAAAAACAGGGACATTGTTCTTTCCAATATCACTGTTTGGAATCTAACTGAATTTTACGAAATCTTACTTAATAATAATCCATTCTTTCTGTCCTGTCAAGCGAAAACAAAATGCTTGCTTTTATCTTGCTTTTATCGTATCATTATGATATGATTAAAATAGTAAAATGATACGATTATGAATAAATTAACCGCAAAACAGGAAAAAATCATTAATATTTTCCTCAAAAATGAAAAACTCCAATCTTCTGAATTGCACCGGGAGCTGAATGCCGAAGGAGAAAATGTGTCCCTGATAACCGTTAAAAGAGCCTTATCAGAACTGGCGCAAATTGGGTTTTTAGAATTATCGGGCCGGGGACGCTCCACTGTCTATGAGATAAGCGTTCGCGGACGAGTTTTGGCCAATGTCAACGCTAAACAATATATAGATGCAGAGCCCGACAAGCGTTATGGATTGAATCGGTATAACTTCCGTTTGTTTCCCGATTTTCCGGCTGACATATTTACGGAAGAAGAATTAAATAGACTAGATGCCGCTACCCAGGAGTTCAAAAAGAGAACTGCAGGATTATCCGTTGCTCTCCAAAAAAAGGAGCTGGAACGCCTGGTCATTGAGCTGTCCTGGAAATCTTCAAAAATTGAAGGCAATACCTACACGCTCCTGGACACTGAAAAATTAATTTTAGAAAATAAGGAAGCGTCCGGTCATGCGAAGAATGAGGCGCGGATGATTTTGAATCATAAAGACGCCTTTTACTATATCCGTGCCCATGCCCATAAATTCAAGACTATCACCAGAAAAAATTTGGAAGATCTTCATTCGGTCATTATTAAAGGCTTGAGGGTGAAATCCGGTTTTAGGACAAGCTCGGTCGGTGTTACTGGATCAATTTACCGGCCACTGGATAACATCTACCAGCTCGCTGAAGCTGTAGAGGATTTGTCAAAAGCCGTCTCCAAATGCAAAACGCCTTACGCTAAAGCTCTTTTAGCCTTAGCCGGATTGAGTTATATTCAGCCGTTTGAAGATGGCAATAAAAGAACGGCTAGAATGATGGCCAATGCTCTTCTTGTTTCTCATTCTCTCGCCCCCCTCTCCTACCGCAGTGTTGACGAAGAAGAATACAAATCGGCCGTTTTGGCATTTTATGAATTAAATTCAATCTTGCCGATGAAAAAAATATTTATTGAACAATACGAATTTGCAGCGGAAAACTACGCGGTAAAGACAGTATGATAGACGCCTTGTAAAAATAGATAAAAGATAATATCTTATATATATGCACTGCCTAATATTATGCGGCGGGTCCGGTACCCGGCTCTGGCCGCTTTCAAGAAAAAATTACCCTAAACAGTTTTTAAAACTCTTGGGCGACCATTCCCTGCTTCAGCAGACATATTTAAGGATGAAAAAATTCATTCCGGTTAGGAATATTTATCTTATTACCAACCAGGAAAACCTGTTTAACGCCTTGAACCAGATAAAAGAAATTGATAAAAACTTTAGAGACGACCAGCTGATTATCGAGCCGGCGAGTTTAGATACGGCTCCGGCTATCGTTTTAGCCGTAAAATATTTAAAAGAAGTAAAACGTATAAATAAAGACGAGCCAATTATCGAAGTTCACTCCGACCATTATATCAAAAACGAAAATAAGTTCACCCAGGTAGCTAAGAATGCCTTGAAAAAACTTGGCGACAATCTCGGCGCGATCGGCATCGCGCCGGTAAAAATTGAAACTGGATACGGATATATCAAAAAAGGAAAAAAAATTGGCAGCTACTACCGGGTTGAAAAATTTGTTGAAAAACCTGATTACGAAACCGCCAAAGCCTACCTTGCCTCAAAAAAATATCTCTGGAACGGCGGCATGTATCTCTTTACCCCAAAAACTCTCGAGCGGGAGTTAAGGCTCCACGCGCCGCAAATTTATTCTCTTTACGAGAAAAGCTACAATGAATTTTTATCCGGTTTTCCCAAGCTAAAACCGATTTCATTCGACCTGGCGGTTTCGGAAAAGTCAAAGCAGATGATTGTTTTTGAAGGAGATTTTGGCTGGACTGATATCGGTTCGTTCGACGCTTTAATCGAAGCCGGCGCCCCGGCCCACCAGCGCCACGTCGGCATTGATTCAAAAAATATCTACGCCCAAAGCGCCGGCAACAAGCTCATTGCCACTATCGGCGTTAACGATTTGATTATTATTGAAAACGACGACAGCATATTAATACAAAGAAAAGGCAAGAGCCAGGACGTAAAAAAAGTGGTCCAGCATCTTAAGGATAAAGGCTTTAAGGAATTGGAGCACAATCTATTGGTCCACCGGCCCTGGGGCAAATACGAAGTGTTAATTGATAAGCCTAAGCATAAAGTCAAAAAAATTACGGTTAATCCCGGCGCTTATTTAAGCCTCCAGTCCCATGAACACCGGGCCGAACACTGGGTAGTAATTAAAGGGACGGCTGAAGTGGTAAACGGGGAAAATAAAATCCGCTTAAAAGAAAACGAAAGCACCTATATTCCTCTAAAAACTAAGCACCGGCTCGGCAATCCGGGAAAGGGCCCCTTAGAGATGATTGAAGTCCAAACCGGCGATTATTTAGAAGAGGATGACATTAAGCGGTATGACGATATCTACAAAAGAAAATAATAACATTAGGCCGCGCGGAATATAAAAATCCGCCCCGCATTCTGCGGGGCGGATTTTTATATTGAGAAAATTGCGGCTAATGGAATTATCGCCCTAGCCTTTACTCCCCGGGACAATCGGATCAAAATTATCATCTTTTCCGTAAGCTTTGGGGCCATAATCTTTGCAGTAATTTTCTATGTGCTTTTTGAAATAAGGCAGGTTATTTTCCTGTACCAGGCCGGTGATATAATAACCCAGGCTCGTAATAAATCCGGTATCGGCCCAAGCCGGGATTTTAATGTCCCATCTTTTATCCGGCTGGCCGAAAAATTTATTTTTTACTCCCAGCCCGATAACCAGCTCTTTATCGGAACGGACGACAAATTTAGCGTGCCGCGCCTTGCCTTCGGTATAGGCCCTTACCATCGAATGCGGCCCGAATAATTCATCGTCTTTGGTTTTTAGCATCTGGGCGATATACTCGTACTTATCCGGCAGGATGAAAGAATAATATTTGCTTTTTTTGATATGGCCGGAAATTTTCAATTTTTTTAGAAAATCTTTTATTTTTTTCGGATTTTCCCCGGTCACCGAAATCACCATCCCGAAGTAGGTGGAAAAATTATAAGTATAGGGTTCGGCGATTTTTTTGTAAACAATAACCTGATCGGCGATTCGCGCTCCAGCCGATTCGGGCGAGCAAGTTAAAAGCGTGGTTTTTAAATTATTCCTTTTAGCGTAGTCAATTTCCCAAATCGCGTCTTTTTCCCCGGAAGCCGAAATTATTACCGCATCGTTTATTAAGCCTTGTTTTATTATTTCGGAGTAAGAATCGATCAGAGATTTAAAATTGCTTTCATTGGCATGGATGGCCGACCGCCCGGCAAATAGATTATGGCCGGTAAAATAAGCGCCTTCTGACCCGACCACAAACGGCATTTTAAATTGGTTTAAATCCAGCTTAGCCGGCCTATTCTTAGAAAAAAACTCTAAACCCTTTAAAACATCCTGGTTTAAATTTATAATTTCCATAAAAGTTTTGGTTATTAATCTTACCTAATTATACTAACATATTGCCGCTAAGTAAACATTGATTTTGGCGCCCAAACATGTTAATTTTATAGTAGGCTTGAATATAAAAAATAATTGATAATTGATTATGTCAGGACATTCCAAATGGGCGACAACCAGAAGGCAAAAAGCCGTGGTAGACGCGAAAAAAGGGGCGATTTTCACCAAGATGGGCAACTTGATAACCATAGCCGCGCGGGAAAAAGGCGGCGATCCGTCCGTCAATTTTATGCTGCGCATGGCTATTGATAAGGCTAAGGCCGCCAATATGCCCAAAGACAATATCGATCGGGCGATTTTGCGCGGCACCGGAGAGTTAGGGGGCGCGGACATTTCCGAAATATACTACGAAGGCTTTGGACCGGCTAATTCCCAGTTTATCGTAAAGTCCCTAACCGACAATAAAAACCGCTCGGCCTCCACTATCCGCCATATTTTCACTAAATACGGCGGAAGCCTGGGAAACGTTTCCTGGAATTTTTCCCAGAAAGGCGTTATCCGGGTGGCGGGAGAAGAATTCAAGGGTAAGGGCATAAATCTGGAAGATCTTGAATTGGAGCTGATTGACGCGGGGATTGACGATTTAATTAAAGAAGAGGAAGGCGCGACGATTTATACTCCCCTGGAAGCCTTGCAAAAAGTTAAGGAGTTTTTGGAAGCCAAGGGATTAAAAGCCGAATCGGCTCAAATCGAGTATGTCCCTAAGGAAGAAAATAATGTTTCCGGCGAGGACAAGGAAAAGGTAGAAAAATTTATTTTTGAGCTGGAAGATAACGAAGACGTATCCGATTATTTTTCCAACGTTAATATCTAGTAATTTATGGCTTGGCTTTTTTATGCTTTATACGCGGTCGTCGCTTTTGATATTGTTTTTATAGCGTTCGCTTTTTTCACGATAGTAACCCTCGTTTTTACCCGCGTGCCTTTTGTCCGGACGCCAAGAAAAAACGCCAAAATCGCTTTAAATGAACTGAACCTAGCGGCCGGTTCAAAAATTTACGATCTGGGCTGTGGCGATGGAAATGTGCTATTTTTAGCCGAAAAAATGGGCTACAAGGCTACCGGCTATGAACTTTCTCCATATCCTTACCTAAAAGCGAGAATAAATAAATTCATTACCGGCAGCCGGGTTAATATAATCCGGTCCAATTTTTTCCGGGCCGATTTAAGCCAGGCTGATTGCGTTTTTTTATTCCTGATTGATTCGATAATGGAAAAGGTCGGAAAAAAATTAAAAGCCAATTTGCGCCCCGGAACGCCGGTTGTTTCTTACGGATTCAAAATCCACGGCTGGCAGCCTGTAAAGATTTTAGACACCCAGCCAAGCAAAGTTTACATATACAAATCATGAAGCCCCATGCGTCGATAATTTTAGGCATTGACCCCGGAATCGCCGACACCGGCTACGGGGTGGTTTGCCGTTCCGAACGGAATCAACTTTCCTGCCTCCTCTATGGCTCGATTAAAACAAGTGCTAAAATAGAGGTAGGCGAACGGCTGGATATTATTTACCGCGAACTCACAAAAATAATAAAAAAATTCCGGCCGGAATTGATTGCCGTCGAAAAACTTTTTTTTTGCAATAACGCAAAAACCGCAATGATAGTCGGCCAAGCCCGCGGAGTAATTATACTGGCCGCCCATCAGCAAAAAATTCCGGTATCCGAACTTACTCCCCTCCAAATCAAGCAGGCTGTTTCCTCTTACGGAGCGGCGAGCAAATTACAGGTGCAAAGGATGGTTAAGCTCATTCTTTCCCTAAAAGAAATTCCTAAGCCCGACGATGCCGCCGATGCCCTAGCCGCCGCCATCTGCGCCGCCAATTCCATTAAATATGCAGCTAAAACTTTCTAAACTATTGTCCGTTTCAGTATCAGGCATATTCGGATTCTTGTTATTATTGACAATTTTATTTCCCTCTCCCGCCAAAGCCGAAGTCTATTATTGCTGTTGCGGAACTTCCCTTCTCGGCTATTCTGATAAGGACGGCAACTGCTATGATTATACCTGTTCGGGAAAAATGATCACTACCAGTTCTAGCGCTACCTGCGGATCGGGTTCGGACGACAATTCGGGAAGCGCGAAATTTAATCCCCAAATCACTATTCCTGGGAGCGATTTCAAGCAAGGCTCTTCATATACCATAAATAATAATACCGCCGCCATTGCCCAATATATTAAAGCTATCTACAAATATTTAATCGGCATTGTCGGCATGGTTGCCGCGATAATGCTTATGGTCGGCGGAATCGTCTGGCTTACCGCCGGCGGTTCGCCGGAACGGGTAAAGCAAGCCCAGGAATATATAAAAGCCAGCCTGACCGGATTAGTCCTCGCTTTAGGGTCGTTTATGATTTTAGGGTTAATTAATCCGGCGCTCGTTAATTTTAGGATATCTAGCATTAAAACTTTGAAAAATGACACGAGTTCATCAACGTCTAGTAGTACAACTTGCTGCAGTTGTGTCAATGCGTCTTGGAATGCAATGGGGTGCTCTGAAGGGTTAAAGGACCAAACTGCTTGCAACGGCTATTGCACTGGTTTCACCTATAAAAATTTTTCAACTGGCGCAAAATGCTCTAGCGATAATACCTGCACCTCGCAATAATACCGAGCCTGGATTGCTTTATATGGATTAAAGGCTAATAAAATGTCTATTACTAAAGCCAAAAAAAACTTTCTATCTTTATACTTAATGGCAATTTTCTTTAGCCTTCTCTTTTTAAACCCTTCCTTCGCTTACGCGGACGACTCGACCCCGACCTGGAAAGTTCCTAAGCTTCAGATTTCAATCCCAACGGTAAATTTAGCTACAAAAATTGACTGTTCCGGAACTGATACGGGAGGGAATAAAATATGCAAAGTCCCCTGGATCGGGCAATACCTGGCCGGGGTTTATAAATATGGGATTGGCGTTGTCGGCATGGTCGCGGCTATCATGCTTATGGCCGGAGGAATCGTCTGGCTTACCGCCGGAGGAAACGCCACCCAAGTAAGTAAAGCCCAGGACTACATAAAAGGAAGCTTGTTCGGTTTAGTTCTCGCCCTCATGTCCTATACAATTTTATATACCGTCAATCCCAACCTTGTTTCTTTCAAGCCTTTATATGTAAAGGTGGTAAAGACTTCGGGTTATTCGACGTCTGGTTCGTGTGGTTGGGCCGGTACTTGCGATGAAAATTATGGATATAGTCTAGGAACCGAGGGGACAGATTGCGCGACGAAAAAAACGGATGCATCCTCATATTATTCTTCAGGGGACACGATTTGCTGCTGCACTACATCAGCCAGTACGGGTTGCGATTGGTCGTCTAGCGAAACCTGCAACGATAACACCCAAGAAAAAATGTCAGATTCTAACCGGACCAAATGCGGCACTAACACCAGCAAGGGAAAAGCTTGCTGCTGTAATTGGTCTTCTACACCCTCGACATATAAATCAGGCGCCAAATTTTCTGATTCATATGCGAGAGAATATTTAGCCGGTAAAGGAATTACTGTCCCCGACAGCGTAAGCCTAGAAAACGTAAACCAAAAAGTATTAGACGATTTAGTTGAACTCTATAAAGACTGTGCTAAAGAAAACTCTTCTTGTACGGTCAAAGTGATGAGCGTAACGGGAGGTACTCATGCGCTATGCTCAAACCAAAATTCTTATACCTGCCACAGTGGAGGCGATAAAGCCGATTTATATTTTAATGACAAATTGGATAAAAAAATAGAAAGCTATGGCCAATGCAGTAACAATAGGTCTGATGGGGCTGAGATGTATCAGGCGACAAACGGTGCTTGTTATGCCAAGGAAAGCGGCCATTGGGATATGACCTGGAAAGGATGTTCTGTCTGGGGAGGAAAAGGTTGTTAAACATTTTAATTGTTATGAATAAAAAAGTATTAGCTATTATTTTTTTCATATCTTTTTCTATTTTTTTGATGCTTTTTAATTCTTCTTTCATTTACTCCGCCCAAGCCGCCACAACCTGGACGCCGCCGACTCTGCAGATAAAAATCCCGACCCTCGAAGAATTTACTACCCCAACTCAATGCGGTACGGCTACGGATGGACAACCGATTTATTGCGTTAAATGGATCGGCGAATATATTGCCGCTATTTATAAATACGGAATCGGCGTGATTGGAATAGTCGCCGCTATTGCTATAATGATCGGCGGAATAAGATGGCTTACCGCCGGCGGCAATCCGTCAAGCGTCAAAGACGCCCAAAGCTGGATAACCGGCGCCGTTACCGGCTTGATACTGGCCCTAACTTCTTTTCTTATACTAAACCTAATCAACCCCAATTTGGTTAATTTCCAGCCGCTAAGGGTAAAGGTCGTTAAAACAGTGGGCTATCCGACTTCGTCAAGTAGTAAATATTCCAACTGCAAACCCGAGACTGATACTACCTGCTCTTCAGACAGGGTTTCAACCGGTAATATGAGCGATTGCTCGGACGTTATGGGAAACTATGTAGGTGAAGGCGAAGACTTAACTAAATATAAAACCTGTTGCTGCCAAGTAAGTAATACAACCGGTTGCGGCTGGCAATCGGATGCCTGCAATACCACAACCCAAAACGAAGTTACCAGTTCGCCGGTCGACAGCTGCGGAAGTACCAGTACTAATTATCATTGTTGCTGTTCAAAAGCTTCGGCGACGGAGAAGGGCTGTTCTTGGGGCGACTCAACCTGCGGAAGCAACGCGCGAAAGGTCTCGGATTCAGGCAATTGTTCGGGAACTGCGTCGGGGGAAAACACAACCTGTTGCTGTTCCTGGGCCTGCACGGCAGCAACTCAAGGAAATTGCAGTCCAACTACATTAGCCAGCAACGGCTGGAATTGCGGAGATGTTGATACGGCTTCAGCCGTATGCAGGGGTGAGAGCGGAGGCAATATCGGCTCTAAAAGCGGCACCGATTCCTGCACAAATGACGATGGAAAAAAATATTCATATTCATTAGGATTGTTTCAGATAAATGTAAAGTATCATCAAAATAGCAAAAATAAAAAATTGAATGAAGCTTTTCCAAGCTCATGTAATGGGTTGTTTAGCGGAAGCGGAAGCGCTTGCAGAATGAAAGGAACCGCGGAACAATATAATACTTGCGTAAGCGACATAACCAACGTAAGTAAAAACCTTCAGCTAGCCTGTATTCTAAAAAGCTCAAGCGGCGGTTTTACCGACTGGTCATATTATAATGACAATTGCAAATAATAATATGCCTAAAAAAATTATTCTTGTTATCTCCATAGCAATTTTATTATCCATTCCTTTAATTTATTTTTCAAATACAAGAAACCGGATAGAAATAAAAGGGGTGTCCGGCTTCGTAAAAGTCTATAATTTCTTTCCCTTTTCCGATAATAAGCTAGACAAAAATACTTATTTTATAAAGCAAAATCAGGACTTCACTTTGAGCTATTTTAATCCGGACAGTCTCTTTTTGATAACGCTTGAAAATAAAGACGTGAGAAGCGCGAGAACTAAAGCCGAAAATGAACTTTTAAGAAGCTTAAAAATTAGCCGGAGCGCGGCCTGCAAATTGAATGTAGACTTAGAAGTTCCTGATTATGTTGACAGCGGCCTATCCGGAGTAAATTATTACTTAAGCTTCTGTCCAAATGGAATTCCGTTTAGTAATACGACCACTAATAGCGATACATTTGCTCAAAAGGCTATAAACACGCTAAAAAATCCCCTAACCGCCGCTTTGATTGCCGCCGTTCTGATAATTGGCGGAATTATCTTATTCGCCCGCAGGTAGCTTGACTTTGTAATACAATTGTAATACAATACGTCTATTGCTATAATATTAACATTAATCAGTATGCGCGAAATATTAACCGTCTCCCTGCCCGGCGAAACCTTGCGGGAGTTGAAAAAAAGAATAAAAAGCATCGGCTTTGATTCGGTCGGCAAATACGTTAAATGCCTGATTGAAAGAGACTTGGAAGACGACTGGATATCTGAAGATGAGCTAGTGGAAGCCGTGAAAGAAGCCCGGGCAGAATATAAAGCCGGAAAAACAATCAAAGCCAGGTCAATGGCCGATTTATTATGATTGTAAAGAATATAGAGTATTCAAGGAAGTTTGTTAAACAGTTAAAGAGACTGCCGGGGGAAATTCAAAAAACCGCCTTCGCTAAAGAAGACCTCTTTAAAGCCAATCCGCTTCATCCTTCTTTGAGGCTTCACTCTCTTTCCGGTCGGCTTAAAGGGGTTTGGTCCATTTCAATTAATAAGGATTACCGGATAATATTCGACCGCCAGCCCGGGGGAGATATCTTGTTTATCTCAATCGGAAAACACGATATCTATAACTGCCTATGATCCACTTTACCAAATACGCCGAACAAAAATTTGAAATTTTGAATAAGCATAATGTTTTTATTACCCGCGAGCAGGTAGAAGCGGCGGTTAGATTGCCGGACAAGGCGAAAAAAAAGGGAAAACTTTTTTCCGCTTGCAAGGACGGAGTGGAAGTGATATATAAAAAGGAAGGCGAGATTATCAGGGTAATTACTTTTTTTCCGATAAAATGCTAATATGATTTATGATGCCGAATCCAATTTGCTTTCCTGGGAAATATCCAAAGGCCCGATCAAAAATGCCCGGCAATTCGGCAATTTTATAATCCATTTATCATCGGCCGGCCAGCCGGTTTTAATTGAAGTTTTAAACGCCTCGTCTTTCATCGGCCAATTTGAAAAAGTCAAAGAACTGGGTAAACTGAAAGCCGTTTCAACCGATCCCAGCCCTAATTAATCTCGAAGCAATTATGCAAAAATCCATAGCCGTAAAACCAAAATCAAAACAATTATTATCCCCGGGCCACCGGGCCTGCGCCGGTTGCACGCAATTGATTGCCGCCCGCACGGTGGCCGAAGCTTTGGGCCCGAATACCATTATCGCGAACGCGACCGGATGCCTTGAGGTAACAACCACTCCCTACCCCGAATCGGCCTGGGGCATGCCTTGGATCCATTCTCTGTTCGAAAACGCGTCGTCCGTCGCTTCCGGCGTTCAAGCGGCCTTAATCCACAAAGCCAAGATGAAACAAACCGGCTTGCCTTTGCCAAAAGTAGTTGCCCAGGGCGGCGACGGCGGAACCTTTGATATCGGATTCGGAAACATAAGCGGGATGTGGGAACGGGGCGAAGATATTTTGTATATCTGCTATGACAACGAAGCTTACGCCAATACCGGCGTCCAGGCTTCGGGCGCCACTCCGCCGGGCGCCAATACGACGACCTCGCCGGCCGGCATTGCGTCAGTCGGATCTGAACTAAGGAAAAAAGATATGGTTGCGGTCGCCCTGGCGCACGGATTAAGGTACGTTGCCCAAACTACCGCCGGCTTTCCAATTGACATTGCCGCGAAAGTTAAAAAGGCAGTGGCAACGCCCGGCCCAAGCTATATCCAGATTATGGTCCCTTGCATTCCGGGCTGGGGAATCGAGCCGGCGGACGGGATTAAGCTCGGAAAATTAGGCGCCCAAACCGGCCTTTATCCGGTAATCGAATATGTTAACGGCCAGCTATCGGGCTCCATGAAAGTCTCAAAACCGGCGCCCCGAGTCGAAGAATACCTAAAGATGCAAAGAAGATTTTCTCATCTCTTTAAATCCGAGGCCGGAAAAAAACAAATCGAATTTTTACAGCTGGTCGCGGACGAAAATATTAGAAAGTATCAGCTCTAGAATATGAAATTCGAACAACCAAAATTTCCTCCCGCTGATGAAGAAGCCCTCCCTCAAAAACAATATACGAGGAGGGGCTTTTTAAAATTTATGGGTGCGGCGGCGGGAGTATTAGCGGCAAAAAGACTAGAAGCCGGCGTCGGAGGGCTTGCTAAGCCAGAGATAAATCAAAGTATTTTAAAAAAACCAGCGATTGAAGATCAAATACGAATAGAAAGGAGCGAACAGAAAGAAAAAGTGGAAGTAACGCCGGAGTATGATAGAAAACTTGAGAGAATTTTACTTTCCATGCCTACAAGGAATAAAGAAAAAGACGATGAACTGGAACATAAAAAATTAATCTATAGGACTTTCCACGATTTATTAATTAAGCTTCCGGCTTATTCACAGATAGAAATCATAGTAAATGAGAATGAAGCTGATTATGCGAAAGAAGTGCTCCGGGTTCTGGAGCTGGAATGCGAAGACGGGGTTCGCCTGCTTGATAGAGTAAACTGGCACTTAATAAAAGAAGATACCGAAGTCGACCAGTGGGCGCAGGACTTTGGTGAGGCAATAAAAACCAATGGGCGGGAGAATTTTTTGATTCCTATGGAGTTTGATGAAAAAAAGTTTTTCCCGAAGGATGTGAAAAGAAACCGGGCAAGAAAAAAGCTTCTAAAAGAATACTTCAGCGGACCGGATACAATTCAGGCGGATTTTTATTTCGATGGCGGCAACGTGTCCTTTGACCAAACTCCTTCCGGCCTAAGAGTCTTTATCGGCTACAATGACATATTTTATACGGTCGCGAATTATCAGGCCAAAGGGATAAATATAAGCCTTGAAGAGGCGGCCAAAAAAGTATCACGCCAATTTGGCGGAGCCGAAATTATAGTAATGGGCAATAAAGAGCAAAAAGATGTTTGCTATCATATTGACCAGTCGTTTGTAATGCTTGGCGGCGGAGTGGCGGCGATGAGTCAGTGCACCGACAATCCGCAATCGCCGGTTGCAAAGCAGTTGCGATACCAAAAATCCCAGCTGGAAAGCTTGGGATATAAAATCATTGAAATCGGCCATAGCCTTGAAGAACTGGAAAACTCCTATACTTCAGTCAATGCTATCCCTTTTATCGATAAAATTACCGGCGAACGAAAAATAATTTTCCCGGTTTTTCCCGGAGAAATTTCACCGGATAAATATAACAAGAAAGTAATAGATGAAGCGGATTTACAAGGCAAGGCATCGTCCGCTTTTATTGCCTACAAATCCGCCGGATACATGCCAATTCCAGTGAGAGATTATGCTAATATTAATAAAGGCAATACTCACTGCATTTCTAATGTTTTAGCTGGCTTGGAAAATAAGAGTAAAATAGCGGCTTAATGATCTATATAGAAAAACGCCCCACAGAGTGCGGGGCGTTTTTCTATCTCAATTTTTTAAATATGAATATATTTCTTCTTCGGATTAAACCCGGTTCCGGCCGGAATCAACCTCCCGATAATTACGTTTTCCTTCAAGCCCTCGAGATAATCAATCTTGCCGTTAATCGCCGCGTCAATTAAAACGCTCGAAGTGTTTTGGAAGGAAGCGGCCGACAAGAAGCTATTAGTAGTAAGGGACGACTTGGTAATACCGAGTAAAAGCACTTCACCCTGGGCTTCCCGGGATTTTTTGGATTTAGCCTCAATATTAGCCCGTTCAAAAACCGCCTTTTCAACGATTTCACCGGACAAAAGATCGGTGTCTCCGGCGTCCTGGACATACAAACGGGAAAACATCTGTTTGGAAATTATCTCGATATGCTTTTCGTTTAGGGGCTGGCCCTGGGAGGAATAGACGAACTGAATTTCCTTAATAATATTTTTCTGGGCTTCGTATTTGCCTTTTAGCCGGTAAAGCTGCTGCAAATCAAGGGAACCTTCGGTTAGCTGGTCGCCCTTTTTGACTATGTCGCCGTTTTTAACCCAGATGCCAAAGCCTTTGGGGATAAGGAACTCCTTAACTTTTTCCGCCGCCACCTTAACCTTGACGCATTTTTTCTCAATCTGGATAACCCCTCCGCTTTTGGCTTTTACCTCTTTATTGCCGATGGTAAATAAGGTCTGATTGGCTTTGACTTCATCGCCGTCTTTAACCGACAATTTCGGCTTAATCGCCCCTTTTTCCTCTTTTGTCATTCTGCCCGCTTTCTTTCTTTCGGACTCGGCTTCTTTTATGGCTTCGGCAAAATAATATTTTTCCGAATCAGTCCCTTCATAATAAATTTTCAATATCTTTACCTGGGGATTAGTTACGGTCATCTTGCCCCGCTCATCCTCAATCACCCGCTCGCCGGTTTCAATTTCGACCCGGCCGGTTACGTCGGCCATATAGGCTTTTCTTTTCGGCGGCCGGGCTTCAAAAATTTCTTCCACTCTCGGGAGACCTTGGGTAATATCTTCTAGTCCCGCGACTCCTCCGGTATGGAAAGTTCTCATAGTGAGCTGGGTGCCGGGCTCGCCGATCGACTGGGCGGCGATAATCCCTACCGCCGTACCCATCTGGACCAATTTATTATAGCCTAAATCAAATCCGTAGCACTTAGCGCAGACTCCGCGGTTTAATTTACAGGAAAGCACCGACCGGATTTTCGCTTCAAGCACATTCTCTTTGGCAATATCTTCGGAGATTTTTTCGGTAACCATTTCGCCTTTCTTAATAAGGACTTTGCCTTTGGCGTTAACTAAATCCGCCGCCATTACCCGGCCGATCAGCCGTTTGTACATCGGCGTTCCCATCTCATCGCCTTCGGATTTGGTAATTAAAATTCCATCATCATCGCCACAATCGTCCTTGGTTATAATTACATCCTGGGCGACGTCAATCAGCCGGCGGGTAAGATACCCGGCGTTCGCCGTCCGGAGAGCCGTGTCAGACAAACCTTTGCGGACGCCGTGGGTGGAAATAAAATATTCCAAAACTTCAAACCCGGTCTTAAAATTTCCTTTGACCGGCAATTCGATAATATCTCCGGTCGGGGAAGTTACCAATCCCTTCATCCCCAAAATCTGCGTCAGCTGGGCCCAGGATCCGCGCGCCCCGGATTCAATCATCGAGTAAATCGGGCCGTCTATTGGGAGGCTGGCTTTGCAAATTTCAGTTACCCGGTCTTTTACTCCGGTCCAAAGCTCGATAATTTTTGAATAGCGCTCGGAATCGGTTAATAGCCCTTCCTCATATTGCTCCTGAATTATATCTACCTGCTTTTCCGCCGCGTTTACCAATTCGTCCCGTTCCGGCATTGGCGGCAAGTCATCAATCCCCCAAGAAAGGCCGGATTTGGTTATATAATCAAAACTGGTATTTTTAAAATTGTCGAGGAAATCCACGGTTTCATCTTCCGAGTAATAGAGTAAGCATTTCCGGATCAGCTTTTTTAGCATACCCTTATCAACCACTTCGTTGATGTAGCGCAATTTTTCCGGTAAAACTTCGTTAAAGATTACCCGGCCGACGCTGGTTTCGATAAGCTCTTTTCCCATTTTAATTTTAACCAGCTTATTTAGTTTTATGTATCCGAGTTCATAAGCCAGTTTAGCTTCTTCGGGGCCGGAATAATATTTCGTAATCTTCTTGGTTTCTTTTCCGTCTTTAGCCGGAGCATCGTCTAAAATATTAGTAAGGTAAAAAGACCCCCAAACCATATCCTGGGAAGGCGCGACAATCGGATCGCCGGTGGCCGGCTTTAAGAGGTTATGGGAAGAAAGCATCAAATCGCGCGCTTCGGTAATTGCCTCTTCGGTAAGAGGAACATGGACCGCCATCTGGTCGCCGTCAAAGTCGGCGTTAAAAGCCGAACAAACTAAAGGATGGATCTGAATGGCCTTGCCTTCAATTAATATCGGGCGGAAAGCCTGGATGCCGAGGCGGTGCAGGGTAGGGGCGCGGTTTAAGAGAACGTACGATTTCTGAATAATGTTTTCCAGAATGTCCCATACTTCATTATGCCCGGCTTCGATATATCTTCCCGCGCTCCGGACATTATGGACCAGCCCCATTTCAATCAGCTTGCTTATGACAAAAGGCTTAAAAAGCTCCAAAGCCATGACTTTCGGCAGGCCGCATTCATAAAGCCGCAATTTCGGATTGACCACGATCACGCTTCGGCCGGAATAATCAACTCTTTTTCCCAAAAGGTTCTGACGGAAACGCCCCTGCTTTCCTTTTAATGAATCGGCCAGAGACTTTAAATTTCTTTTTTGGCCGGTAGAGGCGGTAACGGTTTTAGTATGCCGGGCCGAATTATCTATAAGCGCGTCAACGGCTTCTTGCAGCATTCTTTTTTCATTGCGGCAAATAACTTCCGGCGCGTTTAATTCAATCAGCTGTTTTAAGCGATTATTGCGGTTGATTACGCGGCGGTACAAGTCGTTTAGATCCGAAGTGGCAAACCGGCCTCCGTCCAAGGCTACCATCGGCCTCAAATCCGGCGGTATAACCGGAATTATCGACAAAATCATCCATTCCGGACGGATGCCGTTATGGTGGAAGCTTTTGGACAGCTTCAATCTTTTGATCAATTTTTCCTTCTTTGATTCAACCGCGCCATCAAGCTCTTCTTCCAATTGCTTGATGCTTTTTTCCAGGTTAATTTTTTCTAAAAGCTTTCTTATCGCTTCGGCTCCGATGCCGGCTTCAAAAATATGGCCGTATTTCAAACTCAAATCCTGATAAGCATTCTCCGAAATTATAGCCATCGGCTTCAAATCTTTCAATTCTTTATTAGCTTTTTCGAAAGCCTGGCTTAAATCGCTTATCTTTTCTTCTTTAATTTTCTCCAAAGCTTCAATCTCCTTAGTTAGAATATTATTCACCGCGGCTTCATCGTCTTTCTTCTCCGATAAAAGTTTTCCTCTTTTACTCTTTACTTCATTAGCCTGCTTTTTAAAATCATTTTCAATCTGGGTTTTTTTGGATTTATACTCCTCTTTGATTTGCGAAATGGTATCTTGCTTCAATTGCTCGTTAACATCGATTATTACGAAGCTGGCGAAATAAATTACCTTTTCCAGAGACTGCATGGAAAGGTCTAATATAATTCCCAGCTTTGACGACAGCCCGCGCAAAAACCAGATATGTGAAACCGGGGATTCGAGCCGAATATGGCCCATCCTTATCCGGCGGACAATGCTTCTTGTTACTTCCACACCGCACTTATCACAGACGATTCCCTTATAGCGGATCTTTTTGTATTTCCCGCAGTAGCATTCCCAATCTTTGGAAGGCCCGAAAATCCTCTCGCAAAACAAACCGTCTTTCTCCGGCTTCTGGGTGCGGTAATTAATCGTCTCCGGCTTTAAAACCTCCCCGTGCGACCAGGACAAAATATCTTCGGGCGAAGCCAGTTTAAGCTTTATCGCCTCAAAGTCGGTTGTTTTTATTGGATTTAACATACTTATATTGATAATTTATTGTTAATCGACGACGGCTTGCCTGCCTAAAGAGAATCAAAGGCAAGACTAGTTATACTTTTTCTTCGCCTTTTTCCGGCGCGTTTTTCATGGCGTCTTTTTCCTTTAGAGCTCCGTTTCTATCGGCGCCGGACCGATCTTTATTTCCAACTGCCCCTCGGTAGCTGGAAAAATCTCCGCCTTCGCGCCGTTCATCCTTGTCGCTTATATAATCTTCGCCAAAATCAACCTTTTGCATATCCTCATTCAATAGTTCAACATCCAGACCCAGTCCTTTTAGTTCGCGAACCAATACATTAAACGATTCCGGCACATTCAGTTTGCGGATAGTTTCGCCTTTAATAATCGATTCGTAGGCTTTTGACCGGCCCGGCACATCATCGGATTTGATAGTCAGCATTTCCTGCAGAGTATGCGAAGCGCCATAGCCTTCCAAAGCCCAGACTTCCATTTCTCCGAACCGCTGGCCGCCGAACTGGGCTTTTCCGCCCAAAGGCTGCTGGGTAATTAAAGAGTAAGGCCCGATTGATCTTTGGTGGACCTTGTCTTCTACCATATGGTTCAGCTTTAACATATATTTATAGCCCACGGTTATTTTGTGGTCGTACGGCACGCCGGTTTTCCCGTCGTATAGCATTACCTTTCCGTCATCAGAGAGCCCCGCGCGCTTTAATTCGTCGCGGATTACTTTTTCTTTAATTCCGTTTAAAGGCGGAGTGGCGACCTTGTAGCCCAGTTTTTTCGCCGCGAAGCCGAAATGGGTTTCTAAAAGCTGTCCCAGGTTCATACGGGAAATAATCCCCAAAGGGGACAAGATAATATCGACCTGGGTACCGTCTTCCAAATAAGGCATATCTTCGGCCGGAACAATTTTTGAAATTACGCCTTTGTTTCCATGGCGCCCGGCCATTTTGTCGCCGATCTGGATTTTTCTTAAATTAGCGACCGATACCTGGATATTTTTAATTACGCCCGAAGACAATTTGTCGCCGTCTTCGCGGGAGAAAATTTTTATGTCCACTACTTTTCCATGCTCGCCGTGTTCAAGATATAAAGATGAATCGCGGACATCTTTGGCTTTTTCCCCGAAAATCGCCCGCAGAAGTTTTTCTTCGGCCGAGAGTTCAGTCTCGCCTTTGGGAGTAATTTTTCCAACCAAAATATCGCCGGAGGACACCTTAGCGCCGATCCGGACAATTCCCTCTTCGTCCAAATTCTTTAATTTTTCTTCCGAGATATTGGGGATGTCGGACGTTACCACTTCAGGACCCAGCTTGGTATCGCGGACGTCGATTGAATAATCCTCTATATAAATCGAAGTATAAACATCATTTGAAACCATGTGTTCGGAAATAATTATCGCGTCTTCATAATTATATCCTTCCCAGGTCATAAAGGCGACCAAAACATTTTTTCCGAGCGCCAGTTCGCCCTTGTCAATCGCGGATGAATCGGTAAGCACTTGCCCTTTTTTAATTTTATCGCCCTTGGATACGATCGGGCGCTGGTTGATGCAGGTTGAGGCGTTGGACCTTAAAAATTTTGTTAAATTATAGCTGGAGGTCTTCCCGCCTTTTTCGCGGATTACGATCGAACCGCTGTCGGCCTTAGCTACTTCCCCGTCTTCTTCGGCAATTAATATATGGCCCGAATAGCGGGCGGCCAGACTTTCCACGCCGGTGCCGATAATCGGCGCTTCGGCAGTAATCAAAGGCACGGCCTGGCGCTGCATGTTCGTTCCCATCAAGGCCCTTTGCCCGTCATCGTGCTCCATGAAAGGAATAAGCGAAGTGGCGACCGAAATTATCTGGTTGGCGGCTACGCCCATGTAATCGATTTTTACGACTTCGTCCGTCGCTGGCTGGCCGTATTTTCTCACTTCAGTCCTTTCAACCAAAAAGTGGCCGTTTTCGTCAATCGGCGTGGTGGCGGCGGTAGTGATTTTCCGCTCCTCTTCTAGGGCGTCGAGATAAACTATCTCGCCGGTAACTACCGGAACTATAGGGATAGTAATATGGTGCGGAACTTTTTCATGGATTTCTTTGGCCTTTTCTTTGGTTATAATCTCCTTGGCGCGGACGATCAGCTTGCCTTTTATTTCTTGCGCGTCCTCGTTTTTATTTTTTGATTCTTTGAATTTAATTTCGTAGATATCTTCCCGGGCGATTTTCCCTTCGGTAATTTTCGGGTTGTTTTCGATATCATGCAAAACTTTCCGGTAAGGCGCTTCTAAAAATCCATAGTTATTCAGCCTGGCAAAACTTGCTAAGTGGTTTACTAAACCGATATTCGGGCCTTCCGGAGTGGCAATCGGGCAAATCCGGCCGTAATGGGTCGAGTGCACGTCGCGGACGTCGAATCCGGCCCGCTCCCGGGTAAGCCCTCCCGGTCCCATGGCGGACAGCCTCCGCTTATGTTCCAGTTCAGATAAAGGATTGGTCTGGTCCATAAATTGCGAAAGCTGGGAAGACATGAAAAATTCCCGGACTACGCCGATTACCGGCCGGGCATTGATCAATTTATTTGGGGTAAGCGCGGCCATGTCGATAGTACTCATCCGGTCGCGGATAATGCGCTCCATCCGGGCTAAACCAACCCGGAATTTATTTTGCAAAAGCTCTCCGATCGCCCTTACGCGGCGGTTCCCCAGATGGTCGATATCGTCTTCTTTTTTCTGGGTAATATTCAGGCGGATGATTTCCTTAATAATGGACGCCAAATCTTCTTTTCTTAAAATCCTCGTTTCTTTATTGATCGGGATGTCGAAATTAAAGCGCTTATTCAGCTTATAGCGCCCGACCCGCCCGAAATCATAGCGGTCAAAGCGGAAAAACATCGAATAAATAAGCTGGCGCGCGTTGTCGGTTGTCGCCAAATCGCCCGGCCGGATTCGTTTATAGACTTCCCGGAGTCCGTCGGCTTCGTTGGCGGAAGTATCTTTATTGATTGTCGCTTCAATATAGTCTTGCGATTCGTCCAATTCTTTGTATATATCCTTAAACAGGCTCACTATTTCTTCATCTGACCCAAAGCCGAAAGCGCGCAGAAGCGCGGTGGCGGCGACTTTCCTTTTCCGGTCGATCCTGACCCAGATTACTTTATTAGCGTCAGTTTCAAATTCAAGCCAGGCGCCGCGGTTAGGAATTATCTTTGCCCCGTAATACTTCCGCCCGCGGATGTTTTCCGAGGAAAAAATTACGCCGGCCGAGCGGATTAATTGGGATACGACTACTCTTTCAATGCCGTTAATAATGAAAGTGCCGTTTTTGGTCATGATCGGCAGGTCGCCCAAAAAGACTTCCTGGGTCGAAGACTGCCCGGTCCGCTTGTTGGATAATCTTGTCTTTACCCGAAGCGGCGCTTCGTAGGTGATATTTTTCGCTTTTGATTCCACTTCATTGAATTTCGGCTCATCCAGATAGTAATCCTCAAAATATAATTCCAAATCCCGCCCAATAAAATCGGTTACCGGGGAAATTTCATCAAAAAGGTCAGCCAGCCCTTCAGCCAAAAACCAATCAAAAGAATTTTTCTGCAGTTCTATCAAATTAGGCGTAAAGGAAATCTTGGGGGATTGGTTAAAATATTTTCGTTCGTTAGACATAAAATACGCTCAATCCCTTCCCTCCGCTTACGGATGGCAATGGAATTGAGTTGGCTTTAACTTATTAAATTAAGAAGAGGCTAAAATCCTTGGACACTTATTTATATCGAAAATTTAGTTAACAATTTTTTGCAAAAACACAAAAAAAACGGTTTCCTTCTCCCTGCCGGCGGCAGGATTCAATTCCGTTTTTTTCTGATAGTTCCTTCCCGATACGCGTTTTTCCGCCTCTTTTCAAATATGACGATTAAATTATTTAAAATTTGCGAAAAAACAACCCAAAAATGAGATTCTTTTTAATTAGATTTATATTAACAAAAACTTTTATGAAAGTCAAGACATTATATAGAATATTTAAAAAATATGCAAGTCTTGACAATAATGTTTAAAATGACGCTAATATTAAATATAATTCTATTTAATTTTTAATGCCCAAATCTCTTATCCACAAGGAAAAAATTACCCGCTTTGCAAATCCGCTGTTAGCCGTCAAAGGTTTTTTATTTCCTCCCGCACGACTTGGCGGTCGTCCCACTTAATCTTTTCCCCGTTTTTCGCGCAGATCGCCTGCTCACAGCCCTTGCCCGACACTAATACCAAATCGTCCTCGCCTGCCTCGCGCAAGGCTTTTTTTATTCCCATGCGCCGGTCCAATACTTTAAAAAGATTGGCATTCAGCTTTTTTCCGGATTTTTCCGCCCCTAAAGCCACCTGGTCGATGATCGTTCCCGGATCATCGTCATAAGGATCTTCATTGGTAACAATTACCGTATCGGCGTTTCGGGCGGCGATTTCTCCGAGCATTGGCCGCCGAGCGGCGTCCCGGCCGCCGCCGGCTGATCCTAAAACATGAATAATGCGCTTATGGGGAATTAATTTTATTAATTCATAAAGTTTAATAACCGCTTTGGGTTCAAAGGCATAATCAACAATTACAGTGAAATTCTGCCCTTCATCAATTTTTTCCAGCCGGCCGGGAACGCCGGAAATTTTTTCCAGCCCAATTTTTAATTTTTCCGGACTGATCCCTTCCGAAATTCCGAGCGTCCAGGCGGCTAGCGCGTTAATAGCGTTAAATTTCCCTAATAGCTGCAAATCAATTTTTAGCTTGCCCACCGTAAAGCAAACTCCGTGCCTGTCGGCCGATACCTTTTCGCATTTTATTACGGCCGCCTTTAATTTGGAAGAGTTCGTCTTTTTGTTTCCGAAAGCCTTAAAAATAAATTTTTCCTCGGCCCAAAATTTTAAAAAGTAATCGGCATGCTCGTCGTCGCCGTTCGCGATAATTGTCTTTTTAATCCGCTTCAACTCGATTTTTTTCAGGCTGGAAGGCGTCCGCTCGACTTTCTTCTTCTCGCCGCAGAATTTTGTCTTGCAGTTTTTCAAATGGGCGAACAATTTTCCCTTGGCTTCTTCATATTTTTCGAAACTGCCGTGCGACTCGATATGCTCGGGATACAGACCGGTAAAAATAAGGATGTCATAGTTTATGAAGCGGTGGCGGAATTGGGCGATGCCTTCAGAGGTGGTTTCTACGATCGCGTATTGGCAGCCGTTTTTTACCATATCGCTCAATATCCGCTGGGTAAAAAACCGGCCAACCATAGTCATTTTTTTGTCATTCAGCCATTCTTTTTTTCCGTCGTTAAACATGGCGGTGGAAGTATAGCCGGCTTTATAGCCGGCGGCTTCAAGCACCCTGGAAATAAGATAAACGGAAGTAGTTTTTCCGGTCGTGCCGGTTACGCCGATGACGATTAATTTTTCCGACGGCCAGCCATAAGCCAAAGCCGCCAAAAAACCCAATAAAAAATGATAAGCGGGCTGGAAAAACCGAAAAATCTTTTTAGGAATTATTTTTTTTATTTGCCTTAATATCTGATCCATAATAATTAGCCTGCTTATCCCCTCTCCCAGGCTCTTTTTATGCTAATCTTCTAAGCTTCCTAAAAATAATATAGCAATTATACCAGGCTTTATCAAAAATCAGGTCAAAAGTTCCCGGATAACTAACTTCCTTTCCGCCAAACCCCTTTTTAAACCGCGTTACTCCGGGCCACTTTTTTTCATCAATCCCGTAAAAGTCATAATATTTATATCCTAGATTTTTTGCCAGCTTAATCAAATGCCATTGGAGCAAATACGGTGCCATGACGTTCCGATATTCGTCAGACGAAGCGCCGTGCATATAGGTAACCGTATCTCCGAAGAAGCCGATTAAGTTAACGGAAATAATCTTGCCTTGATATTCCGCCGCGAACATTTTTACGGCCATTTCATTTTTTTTCAAACCCGCGCCGCCGCATCCGGCGCATTCGAGCATTTTCGAATAATAATTTCTGCCATGCAGACGAAAACCGTCCCTATCCCTGGTTTCGTTCATTAATTTCCAAAAATCTTCAAAATTTTCCATTCCCAGCTCTTTCACTTTCACCCCCTTTTTTTCCGCCAGCCGGATGTTATAACGGGTCTTTTGGTGCATTTCGCCCAGCATATTTTCTTCGCTTTTCGACAAGTCGAGAATCAAAGTTTTTGAAGGCTGGACGTCAATTGTCCTTAAAACCGGCACCCCCAGGCCTTCCGCTTTTAAATTGCCGCTGGGCTCAAAACGTAAAAAAATTGCCTTTTCTTTTTCAGCAATTTTTTTTATTTCATGAAAAAGCAGTCCATCCGCTTCCTTATTGCCGCAAGACACCGGTCCGCGGGGGCAGTAGAAATAACTTTTTCCCAAAAACAATTTTTTTTTAATGAAGGTCGCGCAGGCGGCCGCGCCTTTATCGTTTTCCGCGCTAAGCCTGATTACTTTGGAACCAGCCTCTTTTTGGAATTCTCCCCACTCCCAAGACTCCAAAAACTCGGCCGGACAATTTCCGGCAATAAAACAGTTCCATGCTTTTTGTTCGGCAATATTTGAAATTTTCATCTTTTAATATCATTTACCCAGCTTTTTTAAAGCCTGGCGGATGCGCTCGCCCGATTCTTTTATCCCGGTATCCACTTGCTTCAAGGCTTCGCGCGCCTGGCCTAGACTATAGCCTAAAGCCAGTAATGCATCAATCTCGTCCGCTTTGGCGCCGGCTTCTTGTTTATTGCCCGCAGGCAGATAGGCAATTTTATCGCGCAATTCCAAGACTATCCGTTCAGCGGTTTTTTTTCCGATGCCGGAAACTTTAGTCAAAAGATGCGGGTCGCCGTGGCAAATTGATTCTTTTACTTCTTCGGGGGAAGCGATGGAAATAACGCCCAGGGCCGATTTAGGGCCGACGCCGGAGATGGAAAGGAGAAGTTCGAAAAACTCCACTTCGCCGAAAGTTTTAAAGCCGTATAAATCCAGGCAGTCTTCCCGGACATGCTCGTGGATATAAAATTCCATCAATCCGCCATTTTTCATTTCCGCGTATATCGGCGGGCTTACATGAATTTTGTAGCCGACATCGTTTACCTCCAGGATAACAAACCCTTGCCCTTTGGCTAAAATTTTTCCTTTTAAGTATGAAATCATATTTTCCGCCTTATAACGCTATATTGAGGAATGCTGTTTTCGCACTTTATGACAATTACCTTATCACTGCCCCCGTGGGCTTCGTCAATCAATTTGCCGCTTTCCGCTTCCCGCATTTTTTCAATTCTTATTTTCATTATATCATAAATCGGGCCTACAATTTCAATCTCTTCGCCAGTACGCAAGGTATTATGGACTTTTACATAAACATCGTATTTATGCCCGCTTTTTATCCATTTTTCCACCTGCCCGCAAAACTCCCAGCAACAATCCTCCTTAGAGGTTTTAAGGTTTTGCGCCAGCTTCCCTTCGTCAAACATAAACCCGGTTGTAAATCCGCGATTATATATTTTTTCCTCTAGCTCGCGATGCAGGCTAGCGGCCAGCTTTTTGTCCGGCAGGTTTTCCAAAGCTTTTTTATAAGCGCCGACAACAGCCGCGATATAGTATGCGCTTTTCGTCCGGCCTTCTATTTTAAATGAGCTTACACCCGCCTTAACTAAATCATCCAGATAATTTATCAGGCATAAATCTTTTGAATTCAAAATATACGAATAACCATTTTCTTCTATAAGATCAAAACTTTTATCGCTCGCGTTAGGAGTGATGGTTTTTTGCATACTCCCATCCCCAATATCTTCTACCGCATACGGCCAGCGGCATGGCTGGGCGCAGTCGCCCAGGTTGGCCGAACGGCCGGACAAATATTTCGACAAAAAACACCGGCCTGAATAGGCCATGCACATCGCGCCATGGACAAAGCATTCCAGCTTTAGTTTCGGAACAGCCCTTTTTATCTTTTTTATGTCTTCCAGGCTGGCTTCCCTCCCTAAAATCACCCGGCTTACGCCTTGCCCAAACCAAAATTTAGCCGCCTCGCTATTAATGCAGTTAGCTTGGGTGGATAGATGGATAACAGCGCCGGGCCAAATTTTTTTTACTACGGCCAAAATGCCCGGATCGGAAATTATCAGGGCGTCAACATTAATTTTCTTTAACTCACGGACGTATGAAGGCAATTTTTTGAAATGCGCTTCATAGGCGAAAATATTTAAGGTCACGTAAATCTTCCTGTCCATCTTTTGCGCGTACGCCGCGGCCTGAAGGATTGACTTTATATCAAAATCGTTAATCCGCGCCCGCAAAGAAAAATCCGGGATGCCTAAATAAACGGCGTCCGCTCCGAACGCGAACGCCGTTTTCATTTTTTCCAAATTCCCAGCCGGAGCGATTAATTCTAATTTACCGTTTTTCATTTTTTCAAAAAAGAGTGAAATTTATTTCTTTTTCGAAGCGAGGACTGTTTGAGGCGCCCTTTCCCAGACAGCGCTTCGCTGGCTGGGAAATGGTAGCCGAGTTCCACAGCGAGAAAAAGAAAAAATTTCACTCTTTTTATTGCTTTATGCTTCTAAAAATGCCTTATAAGCCAAGTACGAGCAATATAAATCGCCTTTGGAAGAGATCTCTAGCGGCGCGTGCATGTTAAAAAGCGGAATGCCCATATCCACAACCTCCATATTCCGGTTAGCCAAAAATTTGGCGATCGTTCCGCCGCCGCCGGTATCGACTTTCCCGATTCCGCCGCCGATTTGGTAGACGATATTTTTATTTTTCCTGAAAATCGCCCGGAGCTCCTGGATGAATTTGGCTGAAGCCTCGGAGGTCGAATACTTGCCGCCGGCGCCAGTATATTTTTCAATAACCACGCCGGATCCCAGCCTTTGGGCATTTCTTAAATCAAAAACGTCTTTGTAATCGGGATCAACCGCGGCCGTCACGTCGGCGGACACTGCCTGGCTTTCTGAAAAAATATTATAGATTTCCTCCATACTGGTCTTTTTTTCCGCCAGCCGCGAAATTTCTAAAACAAAAGATTCAAAGGCATACGACCTAGCGCCGGTATTTCCTTCCGACCCAATCTCCTCGCGCTCGGTCCAAACCATTATCTGGGTCTGGCCGGCCGGGCCGGAATCTAGCATGGACTGGAAAATGCCGTAGGAGCAGGAGCGGTCATCCTGGCCAAAGCCGGAGACCATCGACCGGTCAAAGCCCAAATCGCGGGCTTTTTCCGCAGGAACGACCTGAAGCTCGGCGCTGGTTAAATCTTCTTCAATGATTCCGTATTCGCTGTATAAATGCTCTAAAATCGCCAGTTTCACTTTTTCTTTTATCTTCTCGTCCTTAACCGGCAAACTGCCAATTACCAAATTCAAATCCTCCCCCCGCACTTCCCGGTTTTTTGGCGCTGTTCCCGGTCCGCCGGCCCGGTCCAGGTGGGGCAAAAGGTCGGTAATCATAAACACCGGATCACTTTCCTTCTCGCCAATCACGATTTCCACGTCTTTCCCGTTTTCCAAATGCACGACGCCGTGCAAAGCCAGGGCGATAGTCGGCCACTGATATTTTTTTATTCCGCCGTAGTAATGAGTCTTTAAAAAGGCCACGTTTTCATCTTCGTACAGCGGAGTAATTTTCAAATCAAGGTGCGGAGCGTCAACATGGGACATTAACATTCTCAAACCGCCGGCTAAAGGTTTTTTTCCTATCCGGGCCAAAAATAGATTCCGGCCGCGGTTAACGGCGTACACCTTATCCCCGGTCTTAAGGCTCTTCATTTCCTTGATATCGCGAAACCCGGCGGCTTTGGCCGCCTTAATTCCATAAACGACCGCCTCCCGCTCGGTTTTCACCTGGCTTAAAAATTTCTTATAGCCTTCGGCGAAGGAGAATGCTTCCTTTTTTACTTTTTCATCCCAAACATTCCAAGCATTCCGGCGCTCCAGTTTTAATTGTTCTTCAATTTTCTTATAATCTTTTTTTGCCATATTTTTATGATTTATCCCTTCACGAAAAAACGCGGAGCTTACTTGGTGACTTCGTCATAAACGATATCTGAAATCTTGCCTATTAAGCCTTCAAGAGTTTTAAAATCCTGCCCCCTGGTCATAACGCAAAGAAGGTAATTATGCTTAGGGAAATATATAATGCCGCAATCGTGAAGCTGGGCGGCCTCTTCTTCTCCGGTTATTATTTTCCTTTCGCCAAACTTATGGGCTACAAGAACCCCGGCCGGCAATCCGCTCCGAATTCCGTTGCCGAATTTTGTTCTGGAAAGGACTTCCAGCGCCTTTTCGGACATTTCCCGTTCGAGATAGGATGAATTATACAAAGTCCTGAAAAAATAAGCATACTCTCTTACGGTCATAAAATTTTCGGGCTCCGCATCCCTCGGTACCGCCACTCCCAAATCTTTATATACCTTTATCAGGAAATTTTTGTCAATATTCTTTAAAAGCAGGTCGGCGCAGTTATTATCGGAATATACTATCATGTTTTCTATCAATTCATCAGCTGTATATTCCTCTCCTTCCTTTAGCTCTACTTCAGGCTTTATGTCCTGGGGCACTCCATTTTCAAGTTTCTTATATTTGATTTTCTTCTTCAGCGCTTCCGGGTTATCTTCAGCCTTTTTATAGTAGGCAATCATAATCGGCACCTTCAACAGGCTGGCCGGAGAAAACTTCGCTTCAATGTTATAACCGAACCAGGGTCCGTTATTTAAATCCCGGTAATACACCGAGGCTTCTTTTACTTTGTTTACCTCAACGGTATGCTTTATAGCTTCCTCAATATCCCTCACCGGTTTTTTAAAGTTGGCGGAGAATAGTTCCTCGCCGTATTCACATTCTAAAAGAGGGTTAATAAACTTATAGCCGCTCTCGCGCATCTCAAATTTTGAAATTTCGACGGCACCTTTCCTAAGCACCTGCCTAAGCGTCCAGCCCGCTCCAAGCCCAATAAAAAATAATGCCAAGGCGATGATGGCTAGATTTCTTCTGACTGAAATAATTTTTACTATTTTTTCTTTGAAGTTTTCTAAAAACATAAAAAAGAGCTTATTAACATATCTTGTTAATATTATATATGAAAATCAAATAAACAAAAAGCCCAATAAGGCGGCGGCGGCCATTAAGAAACTATAATTAATTTTTAGGGCTATGGCAAGGGCGAGAGAGTAGGTGATGACCCGGCCTAAATTTACGGCAATTTCCCGAAAAAACACGAATTCATCGATATTTTCGGTTTTCGCCAAACCATAATATATAGTTCCCAAAGGAATGTTAATCAATATGAGAAAGAAGCCGGCAACTACCGAAAGCATGTAATAAAAAGCTATCTCAGCGTGAAAAAATCGCAACAGCCAAATCACTATCATAACAGAAGCGCCGATTTTCATAATCTTTTCTTTCCGATAGCTGTCGGCAAATCGGCCGACCAGAAGGGTAAAGAACACCGCGCCGACTCCGGCAAAAGCCCCGATAGTTCCGACCGAGATAATATTGGCAAAAGTTAAATAAACGAATATAGGGAGGATTACGCCCTCGACCTCCGCCACCCCGGAGCTGACAACCATAAGGCCAAAAAATTTTTTGTATTTTTTAAACATCTCAAAAATGACTGACGGATGGAACCGAACGCTGGATTGCCAATTCTTCAGGTAGTAGAAGGGAATAAGAGTGAATAAATGAAGTATGCCCGCGGCTAGGAACAAATAATTAAACCCAAAAGAAGCGGTAATAAACGCGCCGGCCAAAGGAGCGACCACGCTCCCCATCTGCGGAAATGCCCCCATTCTTCCCACTTCTTTTCCAAGTTTTTTCCGGCTGGAATTCTGGGCGAAAATTACGTGGAAGGGAAACCAGTAAAATCCTACCTGAACGGCATTAATGATCGCGACAGCGTAAAGTAAAAAACTATACTGGGGAAGAAAGAAAAGCAAAGCCAGCTGGAGATATTTGAAAGGCAGCCGGATTATTAAGCACTCTTTTAATCCATAGCGGTTAGCAACCTGTCCGGCGATAAAAAAAGCGCCAACAAACCCGGCGCAAAGGATTATGAAATAGATAAATATTTCCGCCAGCGTGAAACCCAAAGATAAAAAATAAATAGGAACGAATATTCCTATTAAGACCGAAGCAAACCAATCAATTGAATGCATGGCGTAAAGCGCCCGCAATTGTTTATTCATATCCGGTTCCTTTAACCTATTAGCTTTCCCTGGTAATCATGCCGCGAGCTACACGCTCATCCCCCGTAGCGCCGCGACTCTCTCACCAATCGGCGGATGGGTGGAAAATAATTTTACCCAAAGGCTCGCTCTTTGGGTCCCATCCGAAGCTATATCAGCTTTAAACGGGGAAACAATATAGAGGTGGGCCGTAGCCCGGTTGGCGACTTCTAAGGGCTCGCGGTCGTAAGCGATTTTTTCCAAAGCCCGGGCCAAGCCTTCCGGGTAGCGGGTCAATAAAGCGCCGTCCGCGTCAGCCTTAAATTCGCGCTTTCGGGAAATAGCCATTTGCATTAGCATGGCAAAAATTGGCGCAAGGATTGAAAGCACAATCGCTACGATCATAATAATTAACCCGAGCTGGCCGCCTTCTGAATTATTACTTCTTCTCCTTCCGCCGCCCCAAAAAGTCCAATGTCTGAACCAATCGGCTAAAAGCACCACCATCCCGACCATGACGGTTACGAGCGTCGCGATTAAAATATCCCGGTTGCCGACGTGCGAGAGTTCGTGGGCAATTACGCCTTCCAATTCCGCTTTTTCGAGCTTTTGGAGGATGCCGGTGGTAACGGCGACAACCGCGTGCTTGGGGTCGCGCCCGGTAGCAAACGCGTTTGGCGCCGTATCTTCAATAATATAAATTTTCGGCACTGGTAGACCGGCCGTGATGCAGAGGTTTTCCACGATATGATAAAGCTGGGGGTTGTCTTCGTGTTTTACTTCCCGGGCCTGGCTCATAGCTAAGACGATTTTATCGGAAAACCAGTAGCTTATGAACGAAGAAACAACGCTAAAAGCTACGGCAATATAGAGAATCGCCGAATTGTCCATGGCTTGGGAAAATACATAACCGATTATCATGATAAACGCGAAAAACAGGGTCATCAAAACCCAGGTTTTTCTCCGGTTGGAATCCGCTTGCGTATAAAGAGTAGACATGAAAATTTTAGTATTATTTTTTTATGCAACAAAAACAAAAACACAAAACGTCATATATTCGGCCGATATTCTTTTCATTATTTTTACATGAATTGCGGATAATTTCATATCCGAATATATGGCTTGGTACGCTTGCCTCCCTGCTTTCACCACCCGCCGCCACACATTCTCTATTCCAAATAAGCGGCATGCTTTCCTCTTCCCTAATAATTTTTATTCTACCGCTACCGATGCTAAATACAAAAAATACGGTTATAAGAAAAAAGACAATAAACAAGCCGAAAAACCATGTTTTTCGTTTCATAGAATTAAAACTTTACCTTCACTTCCGCCTTTTCTTCTTCATTCGCCGCGAAAAATTCTCTTGGCTTAAAGCCGAGCATATTGCCAATCATGTTAGTCGGGAAAACTTGAAGTTTAGTGTTGAAGTCGCGGACATTGCCGTTATAGAACCTCCGGGCGGCCATAATTTTATCTTCGGTGTCGGTAAGCTCGCGCTGTAATTCCAAAAAATTCTGGTTTGCCTTTAAATCCGGATAAGCTTCGGCTAAAGCAAAGATGGATTTTAAAGTCTGCGATAGCGCGTTCTCGGCTTTAGCTTTTTCTTCAGCTGATCCGGCGCTCATTGCCGAGTTGCGCGCCTTTATCACATTGTCCAAAGTTTCCCGCTCGTGTTTAGCATAGCCTTTTACGGTTTCCACTAAATTCGGAATGAGGTCGTGCCGTCTTTTTAGTTGGACGTCAATATCCGACCAGGCTTCGTCTACCCGAAGTTTCAGGCGGATTAATCCGTTATAAAGGGCGATAAGCGCTATGATTATAACCGCGATTACGCCTAAGACGATATAAGTTGGAGTCATACTTTGATCAGTTCTTTAGAACTTATTAATTATTAATTTAATATCTTTAAAATATTCTTCTTTAAGCGAACCGTCCGCGTGATCCAGTGACTTCCCATTTCCTTCATTATTTTATCTTAAAACTTACATCCACTTTTTCTCCTCGGGCCTTTGTCGCGTAATATCCAGTTAGAATCCCGGCTGTTTTAAGGACGTCTTGCTCGTCCTTAACTTCTTCCAGTTTTAGTTTTTTCAATTCCAGCTTTTCAGGAATAGCTAATTTTAGCTCTTTATTATCAATTTTCCAGTCTCCTTCCATATTCCGAATTAAAGTCGTCGGCCCGTTCAGTTCCTTTAATTTTATCACAATATCCCCAGTTTTTGCTAATTTCTCCAGCTCATTATTTTCCTTTTCATTCCGGCCGACAATCGCCATTATCCAATGAAAATTTATGTCCGCTTGCACTTTAATATCTTTAAAATTTTTTCCTACGAGCGACTTCAAAGCCTTGTTTAAGGACAATGTAACTTTTGGCGTTTTTAAACTGGGGTTATTCTGCTCCGACCTGAACCAAAACACTCTCCCGTTTTTCAAAAGTTCCACGTCATCGGTTTTGCAGGCCGGGCAGTGGGTAACAATGTCTAAAATTTTCTTCGCTCCTTCCGGGTCGGTTAAAAGACAGCCGCCGGCCGGAGAGGGATAATCTTTTATCCCATATTTTTCGGCGAGCTTCATCTGCGCCTCCCTTGACCGCCCTTTTATATCTAAAAGCCTCTCCCGTTTCGCGAGTCCCTTTTTTTCAATTTCAGTTTCCGGTAATAGCTTTGCGGATAACGGCCGAAGCACTTCTATCCCGGCTAACTTTTTAACTTTTTCCAATGCCTCTTTGTTTTGAGAAAAAGGCCGCTGGCCTAAAACTTCTCCGGTGGCGATAAAATCAAAAATCGCTTCGCTCTTTTCTACTTTTCCCATTCCAGCCAAGGTGTTAGGATTGACCAGCGCCGGATCATTTTTTATTTCCGTCTTTAAATATTTTGCCGCTTCTTTAATCATCAATGAATGGCAGTCAATGCAAGGGTTCATGTTTTTCCCGTAGCCGCAACTCGGACATTTTACTAATTCTAAGATCTTTTCCGAGATATCTTCTTCAATTAACGGTACGCCGATTTGGCCGGCCGACTTCCTCGCCCGCTCGCAATTAAAAAAATTACTGGAAAAGCAAATGCCAGTAACCGAAATCCCCTGATCTTTTAAAACTTCGCAGGCGAGCATTGAGTCCAGCCCGCCGGATAACAAAACCAGGGCTTTTATTTTTTTATTATTGGCCATATTTAACTAAAATATTTTTTAACCAAATCCTCGTTATCGCAAACTTCTAAATTCTTATTTTTTCCGAGAGAATAACAGCCCAAAATTCCCGAACCCAGATTGTAGGCTTCCCCGGACTTTTCTTTTGATGCCATCCTCGCGGCTATCAGGCTTCTTGCCCCGCTCCGGCAAATAAAAACTACCTTTTTCTCCCAGTCTATTTCGTCCATCCTTACGCTAATTTCATCCAAAGGTATGAGCTTTGATCCCTTAATATGGATTATTTCATACTCATCGGGGCTCCTGACGTCAATAATCTCAAGCTTTTCCTTATTATCGTCGAGCAAATGGCATAATTCTCGAGCTTTAATCTCTTTTATTGCCATACAAAATAAATAGACGCCTGGGCTTAACGAATATTTCATTAAACTTGCCTTTATTTATTTTTTCTTAATTCCGAGCCAGGCCTTCCCATCTTCTATCTTCACAGTTTTCTCGGCGTCAACGCCGTCTTTTTTTCCTTCAGCCATTTGGCTGGCCAAAGTTTCTTTTATTATAGAGTCCTTATATTTTTCAATCGCTTTTTTTGCTTCCTTATCCTCGGTTTCATAATATATTTCAATCGTATCTTTAATCGTTAACCCTGCGTCTTTCCGCATACCATTAATCAGACGAACAATCTCCCGCTTTATGCCTTCTTGTTTTAATTCGGGTGTCAAAGCCGTATCGAGCTCAACTTCCATATTACCCTGGCCTTCATATACTGCCACTTCTTTCACATTCACCTCATCTTTTATTAATCCAATATACTCATCATCAATTTCTACTTTGGCGTTTACCACTTCTAATTTCGCCAAAGGCTGCCGGACTTTTATTCCGGCCTCATCGCGTTTGGCTAAAGCCAGTTCAACGACATTTCTCGCTACCTGCATTTTTTCAATTATTTTCTCATCAACTTTTCCCGCCTTGGGCCACGCTTCCAAATGCACGCTCCTGTTTTCATCGGAAAAATTATTACCCGCTACCCTCTGCCAAATTTCTTCGGCTATAAACGGCGTAAACGGTGCCATTACTTTTGAAAGTTGAATCAAAACGTATCGCGTCACTTCCAGAGCCGAGTTTTTGTCGTCCAGATCATCAGCCTTAAACCGATCTCTTGACCGCCTAATATACCAAGTTGATAAATCATCGATAAAATCGGCAATCGGCCGGGTCGCCTGGGGCAAATTATAGCTTTCCATGGCCTTGGTTGCTTCGGCTATAAGCTGGTTTAACCGAGCCGCTATCCATTGGTCTAAAATATTTTTACTCTTCGGCTCTTTATTTCCCGCGTCCATTTTTTCCTCTCCGGCAAACATCTCATAAAACTTATAGACATTCCAAACCAGCATATCCACTTTTCTCAAAGCGTCCGACACGCCCTTTTCGGAAAAATTCAGGTTTTCAGCCAGCATCACCGGTGAGGTTAATAAATAATACCTCAAAGCGTCCGCCCCGTACTTTTCAAAAATCAAGCTCGGGTCCGGGTAATTTTGCAAACGCTTGGACATCTTTTTACCGTCTTCGGCTAATACTATGCCGTTAACAATGACGTTCTTAAAAGCCGGCTTGTTTTTAATCGCCGTGGCAATGACGTGCAAATAATAAAACCAGGCGCGGGTTTGATCTACGCCTTCAGCAATAAACTGGGCCGGAAAATTGGCTTCGAACTTTTCTTTATTTTCAAACGGGTAGTGCTCCTGGGCGTAAGGCATAGAGCCCGAATCAAACCAGGTATCTAAAACGTCCGGAATTCTTTTCATTGTTCCCGCGCATTTTTCGCAGGAAAAAGTTATCCCGTCGACTATGTGCTTATGGATATCGATAATCTTTTGACCGCTTAATTTTTCCAGTTCGCTGATTGATCCGATAACTTTTAACTCCTCGCATTTTTCGCATCGCCAAATTGGTATAACTGAAGCCCAGAATCTTTGCCTCGAAATTGACCAGTCGCGCGCGCCGGCTAACCAGTTGCCGAAGCGGCCTTCCTTAATATGCTCGGGCGACCAATTAATTTTTTCCGCGTGCTTTAGGGCTTTGTCCTTAACTGCCGTTACTTTTACAAACCAGGAAGTCGTCGCGTAATTTATTAAAGGTGTTTCGCACCTCCAGCAATGCGGGTAGCTATGTTCAAATTTTTCTTTAGAAAAAAGCAAATCTTTCTTTGCCAGATATTTTATAATCTCCACGTCAGTGGCCTGCGGATTTTCAATCGGTTTTACGTTCATCCCGGCAAACTCACCGGCCTCTTTCTTGATGCTCCCGTCCATTTTTACATGCTGAATGAATGGCAATTTTTTCTCTTTGCCCAGATTCATGTCGTCTTCGCCAAAAGCCGGCGCTATGTGCACCACTCCGGTCCCGTCTTCGGTTGTAACAAAATCGCCGGAATATATTTTCCATCCGTTTCCCCGATTTTCCAATTTATCATTTTTGGAATAATAGTCAAAGAGAGGTTTGTATTTTTTTCCAACCAATCCCTTGCCGTTAATCTCCCCTACAATCTCAAATTCTTTTCCCTCCAAAACTTTTTCTACCCGTTCTTTAGCCAAAACTAAATACTCGCCGGCCAATTTAATTTTTACATACACAATATCTTCCCCCACCGCCAAAGCCGCGTTGCCGATTAAGGTCCAGGGCGTTGTAGTCCAAGCTAGAACATAAGTCCCGGGCTCATCTTCTAATTCAAACTTAACTGTCGCCGACAAATCTTTGATCATCTTGTAGCCCTCGGCCACTTCCTGTTGCGATAAAGTCGTCTCGCAGCGCGGGCAAATATGCATGGAGCGGTAATCTTCGTAAACCAATCCTTTATCCCACAGCTCTTTAAAAACCCACCAAACCGATTCCATGAAAGATAAATCCATGGTCTTGTAAGGATTTTCCATGTCAGCCCAGCGCCCTAAGCGGGGAATTACTTTTTTCCATTCATCCACGTATTCTAAAACTTTTGACCGGCATCTTTCGTTAAACTCGGCCACGCCCATATCCTCAATATCTTTTTTACTCTTTGAGCCCATTTCCTTCTCAACGATATTTTCGATCGGCAGGCCGTGGCAATCCCAGCCCCATCTTCTTTCCACCCGGTAGCCTTGCATAGTGAAGTAGCGCGGCACGGCGTCTTTCATAACCGAAGCGACGATATGGCCGTAATGCGGAGTGCCGGTCGCAAACGGCGGTCCGTCATAAAAAACATAATCGCCCTTGGGTTTAGCGCCCGCCGGATTTTCCACTGACTTCTCGAAAATTTTTGATTTATTCCAAAACGCCAAAACTTCCTCTTCCATCTTAGGAAAAGGGTTGCCCGACTGTTTTGGTTTTTCCTCTTTTGCCATAATTATTATTTAAGTGAGCTCATTGCTATAATCCTATATTATTGAAAATTTAGCTAATTGTCAAAGAAAAAAGGCCAGTCCCGCGGGATGGCCTTTGAAAAAACTCTTCACAGCCGATTGCCGGTCTAAACCAGGATAGACCGGACAAAGGTGTACGCTTGATGAAATCTCTTCGGCATTATCCGCCAGTTGCTTTTCAGGTAGCAGACCAGCGCAGCCAAAGAAAAAATCATCAAAACTGAATAGGAGAAGTTAGGGTTGGCCGCGAACCACGAACCCGCGGACTGAAGGAGCAAAAACGGCCAGGGAAAATCCGGAAACTCGGCGACAATCAGGAGGGAAAATATCCCTATCTGAATTACTCTCCGAATTTTTCCCATTATATGATGGCTGGCGATATAGCGGCCGCATCCCAACGCCCAGATGCTAATCTCCGCCAGGATCATGACAATTATCTGCCAATACAGGAAGAAGCCGAAGGCAATAATTATCCCATACTGGCAAATCGAAACACCAGCAGTCAAGTTATCCCGAATCGGGTCGGCCGCCTTTCCCACTCGGGATTTTTGCCCGGTCCACTTTGCGACGAGCCCGTCGGCGACGTCAGTAATACTCTCGAAGATGACAAGCCAGAGGGTAATTATTGAGCACTGAAGCCCAGAATCCGCGACCAGAGCAAAGCGGACAACAGCCGACACCATGCCGGTGAAAGTTATGAGGTTCGGCCAGGTCAGCCAGCGGTCAAGATATTCCGGTTTACCCTCTGGGTCAGTAGCCAGCCACCAGACCAAAAATGACCAAACCTTTTTCGGGGCTTTCGTTAGCTGCATGGCTTCCTCCCAATCTTTTCACGGTTAAATTGTCCTCTGTCCAGGTCGTACTTTATAATGCCCCTGGGACAATTTGTCGACGCATCCAAGATTGTGTACTGAAACACCCTTGGATGTTCAGGGTCAAAGTTAACGAAGCTGCTAAGCTCCTCTTTTGCCCCCAGTCTGCAGACTTCAAAAATTTCCGGACTGGAGTCGCGCTTAGCGAAGATGCCATACGAGGTAATAATCACTACCTCGCCATTAACTCCAGGAAAAAAGTCGAGAAGGCATCCGAACTTAGTATAACTGATAAAGAAAATCTCTTTTCCGGTGATGCGGATTTCTGTTCCGACGGATCGGCGCTGGCCATCCTGATACTCAATAATCGGGATAACTTTTGAAGGCTTGCCACCGTAACTGTATTCGATGGGGTCCCCGAAAGCTATGAGCGCTTTGCCGTCCTGGCAGAAGACAAAAGCAGGAAAGGATAAAAAAATGGTGAGTAGCAAACAACATAAAAATACTCTTCTCTTCATGATCTCTCCCCCTCGAGTGATACGTGAAGCTGTTTAATATAAAAAGAGCGGCACAATACCGCTTATTTTACGAATTTTAGCGTATGCGCTTGCTTATAAAATAATATATTTTGAGAATTTTCACAACAGTTGACTTTTATATTAAAATATGCTATATTAAAATGTTTCCTGGCCATATATTTTGTCGGGAGGATAATTTTTTATCAAAAACAGGCAGAAAATTCGATCTTTTAAAATATCTAAGAATCACACGGGTTAAGCGGCTTTAGTGAAGGCCATTCTATCCGTGTAATTCTTTAGGCATTCCATTTTTTTCACCCATTCAGAAAAGGAAAGAAAATGAAAAATGTGTTGGCAATTTTGGCTATTGTCTGCCTCTGTACCGCTTGTGGCGGAGTAAGAGAGGCTCGTCTGAATCTAACATCAAATGGAGCGACCTTTGAGGAGGTAAATTATTCTCTTTTGGCTCCTCCGCTCGATCCCGAGTCAATGGCTAGGGCCTATCAGATTAAGAAGGAGGCGGATATGATGGAAAAACATTCTGCTCTTTCGACTGGCCAGGAAGGCGGTTGGGGCCCGGCCAACTATGGCCTGGTATTCAACCGAATGTCATCCCTTAGGACCGCCAAGGTCTTCAGGAACGGCGGGAGGGAGCCGGTGGCCGTTTTTGTTCTTGACGGCGGTGGAAAGGAATACGCCAATCTCCCCTTCGGGTGGTATTATGTTCGCTGGGAAGATGGGCGGGAGGCCAAAGCCGGCGAAAAGTTTCATGTAACCCCTCTCAAGAAGGTAAAATTTGAGGGGGAAGAATACGGCTGGGTTCAGTACATCCAATAAAAGCCCTTTTCTTGGGCCATACCCTCTGTATTCAAAAAGGACATCACGCGTGATGTCCTTTTTTCTTTGAGAACAATTTTTTAATTTAACTATCCTCCACTAGGGTTTCCTACACCTCCGCTCCAGGGAAGATAATAGAAAACAAAATAGGTAATTACGTATGCGGCGACTATTATTACCAGTCCGATTACCGCATGGCGGATTTGGTCTAGGGCCTCCTGGGTTTTCTTCTCGTCACCCCGGGCGTTTAAATATTTGAAGCCGGCTAAAACGATCAAAATAACGAATATCAAGCCTAAAATCGCGTAAAACCCGGTTAAGATCGCCGCGATTACCGAACCTATGCTTACTGTCCCGCCGGTTTCATATCCTCCGTAAGTAGCAGTATTTTGGGCGAAATTTTTTATATCTCCGCTTAAATTGCTATTAAGAAAGGACGCGGCGAGGCAGGAGGACGGAAAAAATATGAGGCAGGCGAATAAAATTTTTAACAGAAAATTTTTCATTTTATTTAATCAAGTAGCTGGATATAAAATACCAGATCGCGTAAGCGCCAACGATAATGCATAATCCGATTATTGCCTGGCGGATTGTCGCCAGCGACTTTTTTATCCTCTCTTCTTCGCCATGGGCGACCAAATAATTATAGCCGCCGTAGATAACATATACCAAAAATAATATTCCAAGGAGGGAAAGAAAGGCTTTGATGGCGGCGCCAAAAATTTGTTTTAGCGAATCGCTGGTAACCGCGGCATAACCCGCGTTAGTCGCCACTATCTTCATTTTATTGGTCAGGACATTTTTCGTACTTTCCGTTTCAGCAAAAGACGCGCTGGGGAAAATGAGCAAAAAGTTGAACAAGAAAAAAGCAAAAAGAATAACCCCCGCGAAAAACTTTTTATTCTTGAATATTTTCATAGCTATTCGAGTAAAAATCCCAAAGCGGTGGTCGCGAAATTAGCCAAAGCGTACGCCCCGACCGCGATAATCAGTCCGATAACCGCGTTCCTCATTATATCCTGGGCCTTTTTTACCTTTTCGTCGTTTCCCATCGCCTGCATCCATTCCAAGCCGCCGTAAATTATGAGGCAAAGGAATATTATCCCTAAAGCGACGATCATGAGATTAACCGCTTTGCCGATATATTTGAATAAAGCGTCTTTATCGGTATCTTCTTTGAATCCCGCGCCGGTATTGAATTTTTTTAAATTGGCGTCAAAAGCATCATTAATTCCGGCCGCTTCAAGGCGAGGGGCGCTCGCGAGTAAAACCGCGGAAAAACAAATTGATAAAATAAAAATGGATAGTAATAAATATTTCATTTGATATATTTACTTCGCGATAAGAATATTACCGATAAACTTCGTTAAAGCGTAGGCGCCGAGGACGATAATAAGGCCAATCATGGCGTCGTTTAGCATAGACATAGCTTTTTTTGATTCTTCGGCATTGCCCCGAGCCATCATCCAGGCGGCCCCGGCGTACATCATTAGCCCTAAAAATATAATCCCTAAAAAAGTCAGGGCGACCCCGACATACTTGCCGGCCGCGGTATATATGTTAAAGCTTGACTGGGAGGAAGAATAACCCGTTCCAAAAGCATTGTCGGCGGTGGTATTTAGGCCGGTCATAGCATTACTCGCATAAGTGTCAGCAGAGGCTTTTTCCGCCCCCAGCCAAAAAGACTGAATCGGGGAAAAAAGGAAAAATACGAAAACCAGAGCCGGTAAAGCTGATTTAGATATGGAGAGGTTAAATTTCATAGTCAAAAAATTTTGGCTAAAGACTGCTTTAGGCACGAACTAATCATGCGCAAAGCAGTCGGCCCCTTTAAAAAAGCTAAAGAGGCCGTTTTACCTAGGTAACGTTCCAAATCGTTTGAATAACCCAGTAAGTAATTCCCCAGGCCGCTAAAATAATAACCAAGCCGATTATTCCGGCCTGAATTAATTTTCGCGCTTCGGCGACTTTATCGTCGTTCCCTTGGGCGGTCATCCATTTGAATCCGCCGATCAAGATAATAATAACGGCGATAATCCCTAAGAATCCCAAGGCCACCTGGACTAGATTAACAATGATATCTTTCGGACCGGTGTTGCCCAGACCAATTTGTTCGCCAGTATTTAACCCAAAAAGAGTATTAGCTTCTGTCGCTGCTAAGGCCGGCATAGCCGCTAAAGAAAGAACCGGTAGCATTAAAAATACAATCATCAATAGTTTTACTAAATTTTTTTTCATAATTCACCCCCTTCCTTGATAAAGAGAAGATAATAGGAATCTCTTTGTTAATAAATTAATAAATTTAACCTTTAACATGAACGTCATTATGTAAGAACTTCGGTGTTTAAGGTGGTAATTACCCAGGAAGTAATTCCGTAAGCCGCTAAAATTATTACCAGGCCGATAATGCCGTTAACTATATATTTTCTTCCGGTCGTAACTTTTTCATCATTGCCGCCAGCCGTCATCCAATAAAACCCGCCGACTATGATGATTATTACCGCTATCAGCCCAAGAAACCCCAAGGCCACCTGGATAACATTAACGATCAGGTTCTTCGGGTTGGTGTTTTGAAGTCCAAGGTTCCCGGCGTATTCAAGGCCGAAATTAGTTGTCGTCGCCGCGGCCGGCCCGACCGGCAACAAGGTGACGGCCAGAAGCATCACAAAAAGGGCGATGCTTATTTTCTTAGTCCATTTGCTCATAATTTTTAGCTCTTTTTAGAGTATATAAATAATATTTAAGCCGCTTATGTTCGGTTTTAGTTTCCTTTGGTAAATTTTACCATTCCCTCTTCTATATTGCAATGCGCCCATCTATGCTACAATAAAAATTAATTCCGGCTCTCGCTTATTCGTTAAAATTTCATGCCGTCAGCCTCAAAAAAAATAAGCCAGCTATTTTCCTTTAAAAATGTTTTCTGGGCGCTTTTTTATATCTTTCTTTTCTGCCTTCTTCTTAACAATTCTTTTTCCTACCTTGACCCTGATTTGGGATGGCACTTAAAAGTCGGTAAAGATATCATCCGCGACGGGCACGTCCCGCATCTCAACTATTACAATTATACCCTAGAAGGAAAAACTTGGGTAGACCATGAATGGCTATTAAACGTAGCGGCTTATTGGATTTATCATAATTTATCTAATATTGGCTTAAATTTATTCTTTGCCCTTTTAGCAGTCTTAACCTTATTTATCGTCCATAGATCGATAAAAGACGAAGCGGGCGACCAATCAGGCTATGTCCTCCTGACCGTTCTTTTTTTAACTATGGGAGTAATCGCCATGTCCCCCCACCTTGGCGTCCGGATGCAGGAGATCGGGATTTTGTGCTTGGCGCTTTTATATTCCATACTTTCCAATTTTGAGAAGAAAAGGAATTATCGGATATTATTTTGGCTAATCCCTTTATTTTATTTCTGGGCTTCCTCTCACGCCAGCTTTTTGATAGGGCTTTTCCTTCTAGTATTCTGGCTGGGAATAAAAATTTTTGAAAAATTTTTGGCAGCCTATTTTAAGGATTCGAAGGCGGTTGTCCCGTTCGAGCTTGGATCGCCTTTAACCAAAAATCAAATTTTTATTTTTTCGGGAATAATAGTTCTAAACGCTTTGGCGACTATGGTTACCGCCTACGGCCTCGAACTTTATGAATTTTTAAAAGGCTATAGCGATACTTTTTACATGACCCATATTACCGAATGGCTTCCTTCCTGGTATTTGCCTTTGGCCTATTGGCAAATTGTTTTTTTATCTTTTTCCTTAGCCGGCATTATCTTATTTTTTATCGACAAAAATAACCGGAAAAAGAAAATCAGCCTTTGGGAGCTTTCCCTTCTTGTTTTTTTCATGATCCTTTCCTTTAAATCCAAAAGGCATTTCCCAATATTTTTTATCAGCGCCTTTCCTTTGGTTATAAAAAATTACGGCAAAATTTTCGATTTAAACGGGAAGGACGACTTTTTTAATTTCAGTTCAAAGATTGCCCGCCCCTTCTTAATATTTACTTTTATCCTCATCTGCCTAAGCCTTCTTTTAAGGACCAACTTTACCTTGGACCCTTTTAAAAAATTCTCCGGCGACTATCCTTACGCGGCGGTCAATTTTCTAAAAAGCCATCCCCAGTACGACAGCCTGAATATTTTTAATGACTATGCCTGGGGCGGATATTTAATCTGGGCCTATCCCCAAAGAAAAATATTCATCGACGGCCGCCTGCCCCAATACCCCGTTAACGGCCATAGTTTTTTGGAGGAGGATTTGAAATTCTACTCGAAAAAGAACCTTCCCGGGATGCTTGACCAATATAATATCCGGCTGGTTTTGATCCGTCCGAAGGAAAATGAATATAAATTTAATTATTGGGAAAAGAAATTTTTTTCCATCAAAGAAGATGGCGAAGGCGGAAAAAATGAGCTCTTGGAGTTTCTAAAAAGTTCAAAAAACTGGAAGCAAATTTATGATGACAGCGTGGCGGCGATTTTTGTCAGGCAATAAATATCCTTTGATAGCCTGCGGAATATTTAGCGAAATTACTTATTTATTTTTTTATTTTGTCTGGCCGCTAAAGGAACGGGTGGGAGAAAAAACCTTGGTAACTGCCAATGAATTTTTTTTTCATTACGCGATTTTACTGCTTCCTTTAAGCCTCTTGGTGTACATTTTTTCCTGGCTACAGATAGAAAAGGTCCAGCCGCCCGTAAAAATAATTTTTTTCTTCTTTTTCCTCTTTAATATAACTCTCTTGTTCGTGCCGCCCATCACCTCTAATGACATTTATTCTTATATTTATCAGGCGAGGGTTTTTTCCGTCCACCATGCCAATCCCTATTTGGCCAGTTACAGCCAATTTAAAATGGACGATTTTTACCCCGTAATAAACAACCGCTGGTCATCCCATCTTTCTCCCTACGGCCCGCTATTTATTTATTTGACCGGCCTTCTAACGATAATCTTTAAACACAGCCTTCTTCTGACTTTACTATCCTTCAAAATTTTCTTTGTCGCCGCCAACGCCCTTACTTTTTGGCTTATGCATAAAATTTTTAAAGACAAAACCGCCCTGCTCCTTTACGGCTGGAACCCTTTAATCCTTTTTGAAATTTCGCTAAACGGCCATAACGATATTATAATAATCTTCCTCCTCATGGCGGCCTTAGCGGCTTTTCATTTATCCCGGACAAAACATTTTCTTTCCTGGGCGGCGATATTACTTTCCTTTTTTGTTAAAATCACCAGCCTTATATTTTCTCCCTTTATTTTATTAGGGCTTTTGTCCCGCGTTAAAGGGGCTAAAAAAAGAATTTTCTTTTTCCTTTTAATCGGCGCTTTTTCCTTATTTATAATGTTTCTTTTTTACTTTCCTTTCTGGGAAGGAGAAATGATCCTTATCCACCCTTTCTATCGGATTTCCCAATTTGAATCTATTCTTTTAGTTTCTCCGTTAATCTCCATGTTCAGCACATTGGGATTCTGCGGCACTTCTGCGGCCATAACCTTAAGCCGGATAATATTTATCGCCGCCTACTTAATATTAATAATTAAATTCGCCCTCACTAAAGAAAAAAGCCTGGAAAAAATTATAGGCTATTCCCTAATTACCTTCCTCTTTTTCTTACTGACTTTCTTTAACTGGCTCATGCCCTGGTATTTTACGATTTTAATTTTCTTCGCCGCCGCGTATGCTCCATATAGCCGGAAAAATAGCTTTGCCGGCGGCGTTCTGATTATGATCACCACCTTTATCGGAATAAGCTATTATTTATTTTTAAGATAGCCGGCCAACATGCCTATATTTATCATTATTCCCACCTATAACGAAAAGGATAATATTTCACAATTAATCCCCTTGCTTTTTCAGTTGATCGAAGACGCAAATATTTTAGTAGTTGATGATAATTCTCCGGACGGGACCGGCCGCCTAGTAAAAAACCTGGCCTCGCGCTATCCGCAAGTCTCTTTACTTCACCGCGAAAAAAAACAAGGTCTGGGCAGGGCTTATCTCGCGGGCTTTAAGAACATTCTTTCGAATCACCCTGAAGCCCGAAAAATCATCATGATGGACGCGGATTTTTCCCATGATCCGAAATTCTTGCCGGCTATGATTAAGGAAAGCAAAAAATACGATGTGGTTATAGGCTCAAGATATATTCCGGGCGGCGGAGTGGAAGGCTGGGAGCCTTGGAGGAGGTTCCTAAGCTGTTCCGGCAATATTTATTGCCGCCTGATTTGCCGACTGCCCATCCGCGATTTTACCGCCGGATTTTATGTCATTAACGCAAAAAAATTAGGGCAAATCGACCTTAGCAAAATCAGTTCGTCAGGCTATGCTTTCCAGATTGAATTGAAATACGAGCTTTATAAAGCCAGCGCCAGTTTTAGAGAATTTCCCATTATATTTAAAAACCGGGTGAGCGGCGAGTCAAAAATATCCTGCCATATAATTCGGGAGGGATTGTTTGCTCCCTGGAGAGCAATTTTAAGGAAATAGCATTTCGGGCTAAAAATATGAAAGTTGAATTCTGCTTGCCAATATATAATGAAGAAAAGATTTTAAAAGAAAATATTAATCGTTTACTGCGATTTTGCCATAGTAAAAAATTTGATTTTGACTGGAAAATTGTAATCTTAAATAACGGATCCAGCGATAAATCGGAGGAAATCTGCAGGGATTTAGTTTCTCCCAGGATTAAAATTGTCAATGAGCTAGCGAAAGGAAAAGGGAAGGCAATTAAAAATTACTGGAATAAAACCAGCGCGGATATCGTTTTATATATGGACATTGATTTGGCCGTCTCGCTGGACAATATTATTGATTTGGTTTTACCCGTCATTAACAAAGAAAGCGACCTGGTTATCGGTTCAAGACTGCTCCGTGAATCAAAAATCGAACGCTCGCTCATCCGTGAATGCAGTTCTCAAACATACAATCTCCTTTCGCGTTTAACATGCAAACATAAATTTTCCGATTTACAGTGCGGTTTCAAGGCGATACGGAGCGATATTTTTAAAAAAATCTATCCTTTTATGGAGGATGAAAAATGGTTTTTTGATACCGAACTGATTATCTTTGCTAACGTTTTGGGATATAGGATAAAAGAGATTCCCGTGGAGTGGTCGGAAAACCGCTACGATAATAGAAAGAGTAAGATAAACCTGGCAAGGGATACATTTAAATTCGTAATCAACCTCATCAAGTTAAAGAAGCGAATCAGACAGCTGAAAAAAAATAACTAAGTTTTCATAGAACAAATTTATGGATCTAAAGGATTATATTCCTCTAAAAGGCAGTGACAGTAATTTTTGGTACCGGGCGAAGCTGAATCTTATCTCCTTTCTTTTAAGAAATATCGACAATAAATCCGGAAATGCAAAAATTCTTGATCTTGGCTGCGGGACTGGATTCGAGATCGATGAACTTCTTCGTTTCGGCGATGTTTCTGCCCTGGATATAAGTAAAGAAGCCCTGGATCGGATAGAAGCCCGTCCCGGCTTAACCCTTTTATGCGCCGACATAGAAAAACATTGCCTGGAAAAAGACAAGTATGACTGCGTGTGTTGCTTCGATCTATTGGAACACTTAAAAGAAGATGGGCAGGCGCTGAAAAATATTTTTAATTCTTTAAAAAAGGGCGGTTTTCTCGTTTTTACGGTTCCGGCTTTTCCCTCCCTCTATAGCTCTCATGATCTCGCCCTGGGACATTACCGGCGTTATAGCCGAAAAGAAATACGCGGCAAAGTTAAAGCGGCTGGTTTTACTATAAATAAGACTGGATACTGGAATTTTATATTTTTTATTTTTGAAGCGGCGGTTAGAATACTAAAAAATTTATTTCTTGTAAGGCTATTAGGGAAAAAGAAATTCAATTCCGACATGGCTAGCTACCCGAAGGTTATTAACTCCTTCCTTTTTTCAATTTTAAACCTTGAAGTTGTTCTTATACGGAATAAATTTACCTTTCCTTTTGGATTAACTATTTACGGCATAGCTAAAAAATAATAATGCGGCCCGTAGGCGGATGATTGTATAAAAATAAGGTGCCAATATGAGCGCTACAAATAGAAATATAAAAAAATATTATTCGCGTATAGAAGATTATGACTGGACAAAAGCCGCGGATAAATTTATAGGCCCGGAAACTTTTTTCCATCGCTTCCGCGAAAAAGAAATCGTGCGGCTATTAAAAAAATATGGCAAACGAGGCTTTCTTGACCTAGGTTGCGGCACCGGCCTAATTTTACGCCATCTTCCTTCTGGGTCAGTCGGCGTTGACATAAATCCGCGCAATCTGGAAAAAACCAAAAAATACGCCCCTCGGGCAAAATTAGTTCTCCATGATATCGAAGAAAGGCTGCCTTTTGATAACGAAGAATTCAACACGGTAATTTGCTGTGAAACGCTTGAGCATCTTTTATTCCCTGAAAAAGTTCTGGACGAAATTAGCAGGATTTTAAGTAAAGACGGGGTTTTAGTTGGTTCGGTACCGGGCAAATCAATCCTATGGAAGCTAAGGAAAATTTCTTTTTCCAGCAAATACTTCGCTGAAGAGCCTTACCACAAGCATAGAAATAAAAAAGAGGTTGAGGATCTTTTATCTCCCTGCTTTCGATTAATATCGTTCTATTCAAAGCCATTTCGAATGAATTGGTATTTTGTTGCAAAAAGGATTAATAATTAACTGCCTTGAGTTTTGAATAAATAACTGCTAATATTAATCATAATATTAATCATTGTTATAACATCATCATGAGCAGTTCGAAAAAGACTCTTTTTTCCGGAATCCAGCCGTCCGGCAGTCTGCATATCGGCAATTATATCGGCGCGATCTCCCAGTTTATTGAAATGCAGAAAAACTATAACTGCATTTTTTGCGTGGTGGATTACCACGCAATAACTGTTCGCCAGGATCCGGAAGAGTTAAACAAGCGCATTGTAGAGATTGCCAAGGTCTATATGGCTTCAGGCATTGATCCGAATAAATCAGTGATTTTTAAGCAATCAGACGTAGCTGAACATACGGAGCTGGCGTGGATATTAAATTGCGCCGCCGCCCGGATGTCGGATATGAATAAAATGACCCAGTTTAAGGACAAGGCCGGAAAGAAAGAAGAGTCAGTAAGCGTCGGGTTGTATGACTATCCGGTTTTAATGGCCGCTGACATTTTACTATATGGCACGGACGTCGTGCCGGTCGGGAAAGACCAGTCCCAGCATCTTGAGCTGACCCGGACTCTAGCCCGGCGGTTTAACCAAACTTACGGCGAAACTTTTAAAATTCCTGAATTGGTCTTAAGAAAAGAGGGGGCGTTGATAATGGGCTTGGATGATCCCGCGAAGAAAATGTCTAAAAGCGCGGCGAGCGAAATGAATTATATTGCTTTAAACGACGCGCCCGAAATAGCGAAGAAAAAAATCATGCGCGCGGTTACTGATTCGGGTTCGGAGGTTAAGCATGATATTGAAGAAAAACCGGCGATTTCCAATCTATTGGTTATTTATTCCTTACTGGCAGGCATGGACACAAAAGATATTGAAAAGAAATACGCCGGCAAAGGCTACGGCGACTTTAAAAAAGACCTGGCGGAAATAGTAGTCCGGTTTTTAATGGATTTTCAAACTAAGTATAGCGCTATTTCTGATGCGGAAGTAAAAAAAGTTTTAGAAGCTGGAGCAAAAAAATTAGCGCCGATCGCAAAAAGGAACATAGGGAAGGTGAAAAAAAATATTGGTGTTATTATATAAAAATTTCACTTATAAAATAGCCCGGTTAAAAGATGTACTTTAGCCGGGCTTTTATATCTTTGACTATTTCTTCGCTCAAATAGGATATCTTGTTCATAAGTCTTCTCTTATCTATTGTTTTTATCTGATATAGCAATATTACCGAATCTTTAGATAGCCTTGAGATATCCTTCGCAAGGTAAAAGGCGGCCAATTTATCTTTTGCCACCAGATTAGAAGTTATGGGAGCTATAATTACCGTACTTAAATACTTATTAAGTATATTGTTTTGTAAAATTAAAACCGGTCTTAAGCCGGCTTGTTCATGACCTCTCACAGGATTCAAATCAACAATAAAAATATCTCCTTGTTTTATTAACATATATCAATTTTTAAACTTCATTCTGAATAACCAGCCAATCATCCTCCGAAGGCAAATCATCAAATTTCATTCGAGACAACGCTTTCGCGTCTCTCTTCAATTTCTCCTTGAGCCAGCACTCTACCGCCCACTTAATTATTGAACTCTGGGGAACGCTCTCCATCGACGATATGTTCCTTATTTCATCAACCAAGTAAGCCGGCAATATTGCCGAAATTCTTAAATTTTTTGAATATACACTCATATTTTTAGTATTACTATTTAATATTACTATTTAGTAATACACATGTCAAGCCCACCCTTGCTTTCATCCCCTACCCCTCCAGCTTACCCATTTCCGCCATTAGATTTTTCAATTTTTCCTTTTCTTTCTCCACCACTTCTTTCGGCGCTTTGGCGACAAATTCTTCATTATTTAGCCGGCCTTCAATCCCGGAAATAATTTTTTGGAGACGCTCCACTTCTTTTTTAATCCTTTCCTTTTCTTTTTTCTCATCCACCGCGCCGATTAAGTAAACTTCGATATCGCCGACCGCCGCGTGGATAGCCTTTTCTATCTCCGGGCCGCTTTTTAAAATCTCCAGTTCATTAATCCCGGTGCGAAGCCCTTTGATTAACACTTCCTGGGATTTTACGAGCTCCAGCTTGCTTCCGGCGTAAATCACGGCTTTAACTTTTTTTGACGGCTCAACCTTATTTTCCGATCGGGCGTTTCTAATAGCGGAAATTATATCTTTTACTAAATCATATTGCTTTTCCGCCTTTTTATAATCCTTGGACGCGATATCATCGACATTCGGCCAATCCTGGACTATCAACAAATCCTCTTTTTTCTTCGTATCGAGACCGCTAAAATAGCCTTCGTAAATTACTTCAGTAACGAACGGAATAAAAGGGTGCCAAAGCTTTAAAATCGTCCCAAAAACCAAATCAATCATTCCGGTCCTGTTCTTGGCTTTTACGACTTCAACGTACCAGTCGGCAAACTCAAACCAGGTGAACTCGCGCAGTTTTTCTCCGGCCTGGGCAAAGCGGTAATTTTCCATATCCTCGGTTACTTCTTTTACCAGCTTCCTTAACTTCGTTAAAATAGCTTCATCCTCAAGGCTACCTTCTTCTAATTTTTCGCTATTTCCATCTTTCCGGCTCATTTCAATATAGCGGGAAATATTCCAAAGCTTGGTTATAAAATTCCGGGCGCCAATTATTTTTTCTTCATAATAACGCGAATCGCTTCCCGGCGAAATTCCTAAAAGTAAGCTCAAGCGCAAAGCGTCGGTGCCGAATTCTTTTATGACATCCAAGGGATCAATATTGTTCCCGGCCGATTTGGAAAATTTCTTGCCTTTTTCGTCCCGGAGCATGCCATGAATGTACACATCTTTAAACGGAATTTCATCTAAAACATAGGTGGACATTAAAATCATCCGGGCCATCCAAAAAAATAATATTTCATGCCCCATCTGCATCCAGTTTGATGGATGAAAAGTTTTCATGTCATCAGTTTTTTTAGGCCATCCTAATGTGGAAAATGTCCAAAGAGCCGAGGAAAACCAGGTATCTAAAGTATCTTCGTCTTGTTTCCACATTTCACCTTTCGGCGCTTCCAATCCGGCATAAACTTCACTTCCTTTATACCAAACCGGTATCCGGTGCCCCCACCAAATTTGCCGGGAAATGCACCAGTCGCGCAGATTATCAATCCAGTTTAAATATATTTTCTGAAACCGATCCGGCGTTATTCTTACCAGCTGATCTTTTTTTCCGTCTAAACCCGTAGTGGTTGCTTCGCGCATCAGCTCTTTCAAACTTTTTTTCTTTCCGGGTATTTTCTTATTAACATCAACAAACCACTGCTCTTTTATTTGCGGTTCAACTAATCCATTACTGCGGTCGCCCTTGGCTACTCTATGAATGTAATCATCTTCCACCTTAACGAGCAACCCTTTGGCTTTAAGTTTTTCAACAATTTTCGGCCGGGCTATCAAAATTTCCATTCCCGCGAACTCTCCGGCCACTGGCAAAAGCTTTCCATTAAAATCAATAATCTGTTCGCCGGGTAATTTATGCCTTTCGGCAATTTCAAAGTCGGTCATATCATGATAAGGAGTGATAGTCATCACGCCGGTGCCAAATTCCTTATCAATTGCCTCATCTTTTATTACCGTAGCCGTCACCTTGCCGTTTATCCATTCGCATTCGAACTTTTCGCCATGCTTATATTTTTTGTAGCGCTTGTCGTCCGGATGCATGACTACGTATTTATCGCCGAACTTGGTTTCCGGCCGGGCAGTCGCGATAGTAAAGGGGCCGTATTGGAGATAATAAAAAGGCGCGCTTTCTTCATGCCAGACAATTTCATCGTCAGAAATTGTTGTCTGTAATTTAGCGTCCCAGTTCACGATCCTTTTTCCCCGATAGATCAAACCATCGTTAAACATCTTGGTAAAAACTGTATTCACCGCCAGATTGCGCGCTTCATCAAATGTATAGGCCAATCGCGACCAGTCGCAGGAAGTGCCCATTTTTCTAATTTGGCTCAAGATGGTGGCCTTTGATTCTTCGGCAAATTTTCTAATCTCGTCCACCAATTTTTCCCGCCCCAGCTCTTGCCTTGGATTCTTTATGCCTTTCTCCCATAATAATTTTTCCACTTTGGCTTGGGTTGGCAGGGCCGCGTGATCTGTTCCGGGAAGCAGTAAAACCTTTTTGCCGCGCATTCTTTGATAGCGCGCTTCAACGTCCATTAACGAATTTTCCAAAGCGTGCCCTAAATGCAAAACGCCGGTAACGTTTGGCGGCGGCATCATGATCGAATAGGGCTCGCCTTCCAGGTTGTCCGGATTAAAAAATCCCGACTTTTCCCATTTGTCATAAATCTTATCCTCATATTCAGCCGGGTTATAATTTTTTGGCAGTTCTTTTTTCATATTCGCGCTTATCATTAATAATATTTATGCTTACATTTGCATAACCCGATAATTTGCTTATATAATATAGTTAAGCATACTCATTAAACTTATTCTATTTAATTTTAGCCAAAGAGTCAATTAGAAATAAATAAAACCTATGAACGTAAAAAGATTCCACAACATTTTCGACATGGAAAATTGCAATGAAAAAATCGGCGACCGTAAAATCTTGCGCGACTTTGTTGAAAAAATCGCGGAGGTGGCGGACATGAGCATCTTAGAAGGACCGATTATCGCTGACGGCGCCGAGCATAATCCGGGACTTTCTGCTTTGGCCATCATTGATTTTTCCCATATCTCCATCCACACCTTTACCCAGCATAACGAAGCATTAATCGACGTCTTTTCCTGCAAGCCCTATGACAAAGAAAAGATCCAGGCGGTTTGCCAGGAGTATTTCGGCACCCGAAAAACGAAATTCCGCGCCAAAGAGGTTTGGTGGGGTTAATACATATTTGATAAAACTTTTTTAATGAAGGAATATGAAAGCAAAATACAGCCTCTTAATACTCCATTGCCTGCCCGCCCATCCCGGCCGGGAAATTGCCAAAGATATCATGCGCTCGGAACAATCCATTATTTTTGACGAAGCCGAATTTCGGGTATATTCTGCCATGGCACTGCTTTCATATTTAAAAAAATAAAATTAATTGCCTATTTAACACTATGCAAAAAGAAACTTCTTACGTAAAAGTGGCTTCGCATGAAGCGAAAAAAGGGGAATTTAAAAAATGCCTTTTACTATATTCCGGCGGATTGGATACTTCGGTAATGTTAAAATGGATTCAGGAAGAATATGAGTGCGAAATTGTCACTTTGACGATTGATTTAGGTCAGACCGCTGATAATTTGGATGAAATCAAACAAAAAGCCATAAATCTAGGCGCCAAAGAAGCGATTATTTACGACGCTAAGGATGAATTTGCCGACACATTATTAACGCACGCGATCAAAGCCAACGCCGATTATCAGGGCGGCTACGCCCTATCGACGCCTTTGGGGCGGGTAATTATTTCCAAAGCGGCGGTAAGATTCGCTAAAGAATATAATTGCGATGTCATTGCCCACGGCTCAACCGGAAAAGGCAATGACCAGGTGCGCTTCGAAAGCTACATCACTACCCTTAACCCGGCCTTAAAAATTATCGCACCAGTCCGGGAATGGGGCATGGGCCGCCAGGAAGAAATCGAGTACGCGGAAAAGCATAACATTCCGGTAAAACAAAAAACTGACAGGCCATATTCTTACGACGAAAACATGTGGGGCAATACCGGCGAAGGCGGCGAAATTGAAAATCCGGAACTAATTCCCCCGCTAAAAAATATCCTGCAGTGGTGCAAATTGCCGGAAGACGCGCCGGACGCCGAAGAAATAATTGAAGTGGAATACGAAAAAGGCATACCGGTTAAATTGAACGGCGAAGCTATGAAGTTAAGCCAGCTGGTTATGAAATGCAACGCGGCCGGCGCCAAGCATGGCGTTGGAATTTTTCCTTTAATTGAAGACCGCCTCGTGGGGCTGAAAGTCAGAGGGGTTTATGAAAATCCGGGCGCGGCCATTTTGATTGAAGGCCATAGAAGACTGGAAAAATTGGTTTCCAACCGGGAAGAAAACGAGTTAAAAGCGTCAATGGATATTAAGTGGGGCTATCTCGCATACGCCGCCAAGTGGTTTGATCCGGTTATGTACCATATCCGCGCCTTCATTGATTCACAAAACCGGAAAGTGACGGGCAAAGTAAAAATCCGTCTATTTAAAGGAAATATAACGGTCGTTGCGTTATCATCTCCCTATTCTTTATTCGATCATAATTTAGCCACCTTTGACCGGAACGCCGCCTTTAACCAAAACGCCTCGGCCGGATTTATTGAAATTTACAACCTGGCGCAAAAAACCTCTTTTAATGTTTTTAACTACGATGATAAAGAGTAATTATTATCCAACAATATGGCGAGAAAAACAATTGCCGCAAAAAGCAAAAAGATTTGGCAAACTACGGGAGATGAGCTGGATTCAATGGTTGAAGCCTATACGGTCGGCGATGATTATTTAATGGACCAGCTTTTATTGCCCTACGATATCGAAGCCAGCCTGGCTCACGCGGAAATGCTAAAAACTATTGGCATATTGTCCGGCCCGGAATTAAAAAAGGCCAGGCTGGGGCTTTATAAAATTCTAACCGAATATAAGAAAGGCAATTTTATTATCCGGCAAGGCCAGGAAGACGGCCATATGGCCATTGAAGAATATCTGACCGCCCATTACGGCGATATCGGAAAAAAAATCCATACCGGCCGGAGCCGGAACGATCAGGCCCTGGTTATGGTTCGTTTATTCATGAAAGACAGCTTAACCGAAATAGCTAAATTAACCGAAAGATTGGCCATAAGCTTTCAGGCTAAAATTAAAGAGGCGAAAAATATTCCTATGCCCGGCTATACCCACATGCAAAAAGCTATGCCGACAACCGTTGGCGTCTGGCTTGATTCTTACCTCGCGGCCATCAAAGATTTTATCCCCATGCTCAAGGCGGCAAGAAACTTAATCGACCAAAATCCCTTAGGCTCGGCGTCCGGCTACGGCATCGATAATTTATTTTTAAACCGGGAACTTACGACGAAAAAACTCAAATTTGCCAAAACCCAAAAAAACCCCATGTATTGCGGATTTTCCCGCGGATATTTCGAAAACATAGTCCTGCAGGCTTTATCCCAAATTATGATTATCGCGGGCAGATTCGCTTCTGACATGGTAATCTTTACCACCCAGGAATTTGGCTTCTTTTCCCTGCCTGATAGCTTTACTACCGGATCATCAATCATGCCCCAAAAAAGGAACTATGACATTTTTGAAATTATGCGGGGCAATGCCAAAGTTTTCCATTCCTACCAGGCGCGAATCCAGGAAATAATTTCCTCGCTTGGTTCGGGTTATCACCGGGATCTGACCTTAACAAAAAAACCTCTGGTCCTCGGGATTAATCTTTGCATAGATACGATAGAAATACTGGCCAAGGCAATGCCGAATATAAGATTAAACGAGAACCGGCTGAAAAAAGCCATGACCGCCGACCTTTACGCCACCAACGAGGTGTATGAGCTGGTAAAAAAGGGCCGGCCGTTTAGGGACGCGTATCTTGAAATTAAAAATAAATTCAAAGAAAAAAACAGCTAGTTTTCTCAAGTAATATTATAGCAGACAAAATACAGCCCGCGCGGGCTGTATTTTTATTAACCTGATTTATTTTATTATCGTTCCCTTGCACCTCTTTCCTTCCAGACAATCTTTTAAGTTAGCCAAATTTCTTCCGTTCATGATTACAACTTGCATGCCGATATCATGGGCTTTTTTGGAAGCCACCGGATCAAAGGGGGCGTTTAAGCCCGGATCCCACTTAGTCCCGACTATTTTTCTAAATTCCGGCCAGGATATCTCTTCAATTTTTTTCGCGCCCTTATGCTTATTGGGATCCCTGTCGTAAACGTAAGAAATGTTCGATAGGTTTATTAAAGTTTTGGCTCCCAGCCGTTCGGCCAAAATTGTCGCGTCCAAATCGGTTGACCAGCCCGGCCGCCAGCCGGCCGCCACCATAATCCCCTCGCCCTTGGAAAAATGCCTCTTTAAATCTTCCTTGGTCTTCGGATTTTTATTAATCCGCGGATGGGCGTAATTGCGAAAGATTGTTTTTATAAGATGGGCGTTTAAGCGGGTAGTGTGGATTCCGAGCCAATCGCGGTCGTCGTCGGTTAATTTGGTTACCTTTGAAGCCGCTTTCTGGTATTCGCGGCAGGTATTGCCGCCGCCGGTTACTATTACGAAGCGTTCGCCTTCTTTTATCCTTTCAATGATTAACTTCCTGAATTTTTTTAGGAATTTCCAGTCAATTCCTTCCTTGGGCGCGATTAAAGATCCGCCTAAGGAAATTACGATAGTTTTTTTTTCATCCATAAGCCAAGTCTAATTATTATTTTTTTCAGTATATCAAATTTAGATTTTTACGTAAAGTTAGGGTTTTTTGCTTATAACCAGATAATAATTAAATTTGTCCTTAAAAATCCTTTCCGCCGCGCATCCGGATTTTTCCGCTAATCTTTTCAGCTCTCCCTTGGTAAAAGCGTGGTAATAGCGCAAGCTGTTTAAATTTTTCCCTTTCCAGGGAAAAAGAATGTCGCCAAAGTCGTACTCATAGCGCCCGGCCAGCTTTAAAAGAATGCTTTTTGCCAGTACAAGGTAAAATCTTTTTTGTTCCCAGATATTCCAGCTGGTTAAGAGCATCTTGCCGCCCGGTTTGAGGTATTTTTCGGCTTGGCGCAAAAATCCAATCCGCAGCTCTTGGCCCGGGATATGGTGCAATACCGCCACGCAAAAAATATAGTCAAACTTCCTGTCCGCGACCTCTTTTATTTTATCCAGCCCAAGAATATCGCCGACAATAAATTGATAATTGATAATTGATAATTGATAATTGGATCTGGCGTGTTCGATAATTTTTGACGAATTATCAATGCCGATATAACTGATTTTTTTTCCGGCCAAAGCGTTTAAAACCCGCCCGTTGCCGCAGCCAAGATCTAAAATACTCTCGCCATCTTTAACGCGGCTGGCGAATTTAACCACTTCGCCCCAAAGCGGCTGCCAATTTTTCATCCGGGTCTGGTGGAACTCATCAGCGATCTCTTCGTAGTTGTTTTTCACGATTTTCAGTAATTTTTTTTGCGCGTCTTCATTCATGGTCTTTTTTGTATTTGGATAAAACAAATTTTATTTCCCGGTAGCTCGCCTCTTCCCCCAAAAGCTCTTTTATCGGCTTCATCTTTTCCGGTCCGGCTGTTTTTATAGCCGCTAAAATTTTCTTTTGCGCCCGGTCTCCCACCCATTCTTTTATTTCCTTAATCATTCCCCGGTCGATTAAAAAACAAACGTGGTTTTCGATAGTTTCTTCGGCGAGCTCCCTCTCTTTAGCGATCTCCTCTATCGTTTTCCCTTCTTTATATAAATCATAAGTCGTTAGCTGGGTCAATTTAGTTTCCAATTTCACCGCTGGCTCGCGGCCGGACGATTTCGAACCATCACTTTCCCGGAAGTCGCGCCTGTCCCCGCGGCTTTTGCCGCTTTTTAGCTCTCTTTTGGGCGCTGAATTTTTTCTCGCGTAACCGCCGCCTACCAGGCAATTATCGCATTTTTTGCAATCGCCGGGATTTTCTTCTCCAAAATAATCCAGAATGTATTTTTGCCGGCAGCCAAAATGATAGATGTAATTTTCCATGGCTTCCAGTTTTTCATAGGCCCGCTCCAGTTTTTCACGCATGGCGGAGAAATCTATTTTTACCTCGTCCCTGGATACGTTTTTCAATAAAGAAATTTCGGTTCCTTTAAAGGGCGGCTCATATTCCAGTAATCCCTCATCGGCTGATTTGCGCAGAGCCCGGGTTAAAACGTCCTTTTTTACTTCAATAATCGAGGCCGCCTCATCGATATTCAAATCCAGCCGCTCGTTTAGCCGCCCGTCAAAATAGTTAAAAAGCTTTTCCAAAATCTCAATCCGGCGTTTAGCGCGGCTATTGACCAGGCCGCGGAAACGCCGGGAGTCTTCTAAAAATTTCAAATAGGCGTTTCCGTTTTTTTCCCTGGCGCGGGAGATATAGCCTTCGCGCTCCAATATTTTTAGGGCGGTGCCGACCGCCATTTCCGGAACATCATGGCTTAGCATCTCCCGCAGGGTCGCGTAAGTAACCAAAATAGGATTGGCGTCAATCGATTTTAAGGCTTCATACAGATCCAAAACCATGGCCGGCGGCGGGTTGTCGCCTTTGATAAAAAATTCCCGCAAATACCGGTCGCGGGGCGCGTAAAGTAAAAGGCATAAAGCTGGCTTGCCGTCCCGGCCGGCTCGGCCGGCTTCCTGGTAGTAAGCTTCAATCGTTCCAGGCATGTCATGGTGGATGACAAAGCGGATGTCTTTTTTGTCGATCCCCAGGCCAAAAGCGTTGGTAGCGACAATAACCCGGGCTCGGCCATTCATAAAATCCTCTTGCACCCATTTTCTTTCTTCCGAGTCCATTCCGGCGTGATAGCCGACCGCCTCCACTCCCTGGTTTAATAATTCGGCTAAAATTCCGTCGGCCTTGGCGCGCGTACCGGCATAAACTATGCCCCCGCCTTCTTCCATAGAACCGACAGTATTGGAGATAATGTTTATTTTCATGGCATCATTAGCCTGAATAGCGCCGAACTGCAGGCCCGGACGGCTAAAACCGGTAATAATTGACGCCGGGTTATCCATTTTTAACTGCCGGGCGATGTCATCGCGCACTTCAGGGGTGGCGGTCGCGGTAAGAGCCATAACCGGCGGGCGGCCGACGGCGGAAATAGCCGACCAAAGCCTCATGTAGCTTGGCCGAAAGTCATGCCCCCATTCGGAAATGCAATGGGCTTCGTCGATGGCAAAAAGGCTTACCTTCAAATCTTTCAAAGCCCTTAAGAAATCCGCGTTATAAAATCGCTCCGGCGCGATATAAAGTAGCTTTACTGTCCCGGCCAAAGCACCGGAGATGCGACTGGCGCTCTCTTCCGGGGTTATGGAGCTATTTATGAAAGTGGCGGGAATATTTCTTTTTTCGAGGCCGTCCACCTGATCTTTCATTAAAGCGATTAAGGGCGAAATGACGATTGTTATGCCTGGGAGCATTAAAGCCGGCAACTGGTAGCATAAAGATTTTCCGCCGCCGGTAGGCATAATTATCAGAGCGTCTTTTCCTTCCAAAGCCGACTCTATCGCCCGCTCCTGCCCGGGACGGAAGTGATTGTAATTGAAGTGTTCTTTCAGCGCTTGGCTTATTTTTTTCTTGTTATCCGGCATGGAGATAAATATTGGTTTAAACTGTTTTTAGATTATCAAACTTATTGCTTTAGAGTCAAAAAAACACCCCGTAAGGGTGATTTTAATACCCAAAAATCTGTAAGCGCATCCGCTTTTCCGGGAAAAAATTATTTTTCTATAACTTCAATCTCCCGATTACTACCCGGTACATTTCTCCTTCCCTCCATTTTTATCATTCTTCTGCCGCTCCCTGGCGTTTTAGTTTTTTCCGCAAGCCCCTCTTCATCGCTTACCCCGCTTTTTGAAAAAAGCTTGTCCAATTCTTTCCTGCTTTCTTCGCGTATTTGCTCGTAGCTTTTTGGTCGCGGCTTATCCAATCTATTTTCCATATTAATTATTTATTTCGCCTTTTTTTATGTAAATCCAATGTGTTGCGTAAAGTAATCGCTACTGTCATCGGTCCGACCCCGCCGGGAACCGGCGAGATATAGCCGTCCAAATCTTTAACGTCGGAAAAATCCACGTCGCCGTAAGTAAAGCCCTCTTCCCGGGTTATACCGACGTCGATGACCACCGCGCCGGGCTTTATCATTTCCTTTTTGATAAACTTCGGCCGGCCGATTACCGGGATTAAAACGTCAGCCTGCGAAGCCTTGGCAATCAATTCCGGGTCGTCCGGGTGGACTTTTTCGGCGACGGCGCCTTTGCACTTAAAAATTTTGGCTAAATTGCCGCCGAAAATTTCCGATTTGGAAACTACAACGACTTTTTTTCCTTTTAAATCAAACTTAAGGCTCTTTAGCATGTCAAAGATAACGCCGTAAACCGGGGGCAGGATATGCTCATCGCTACAGGCAGTAACTATGGGCTCAATATTTTTCGGATGGAAGCAATCAACGTCTTTTTCCGGGCTGATTTTGGTTATAATTTCATCGGTATTATAACCTCCCTCTTTAGGCAAGGGGAGCTGGAGTAAAATCGCGTCAACCGCGTCGTCCTTATTTAAAAATTCAATCATCTCGACGAGCTTAGCCTCGCCCATATCGGCATCGCATTTATAAAAATGGGTGTCGACCCCGACTTTTTTACTGGCTTCCAGCTTTTTTTTAACGTATATCTTTGAATCAGGATTTTCGCCGACTAAAATTACCGCTAGATTCGGCCGGGACCCGAGTTTTAATATTTCCGCCACGGTCGCGTCATTGATTTTCTCCGCTAATTGTTTTCCGTCGATTATTTTCATGCGATAAAAACACACTCTTTAAGATTCTTGGCCATGTGCTGTTATAAGTAATTTATTATACGCTTGGGATGGGGAAGGCTAGGCACATTTCGCGCACTTCTTTTCTTATCTGTTCTAGAACATCCGGTTCGTCCCTGTGCTCAATTGCCGCGTTAATCCAGGTTGCTACTTTAATTATTTCCTTTTCTTTCATTCCCCGGCTGGTAATAGCCGGCGTGCCGAAGCGGACGCCGGAAGGATTCATCGGCGGGTTGGGGTCGTTGGGGATAGTTGACCGGCTTACAGAAATTCCGACTTTTTCAAGAACAATCTCGGCGTCTTTTCCCCGCAAATTTTTTGAAGCCATATCAACCACCATCAAATGGTTGTCGGTTCCGCCCGATACTATAGTGTAGCCGCATTTTTTAAATTCTTCGGCCATAACCTGGGCATTTTTTATCACTTGTCCGGCATATTCCTTAAAGTCAGGCTGTAAGGCTTCTCCAAAAGCTACCGCCTTGGCCGCCTGGATGTGGTCGTGCGGGCCGCCTTGCATGCCGGGAAAAACCGCCCGGTCCACCTGCTTGGCAAACTGCTCTTTGCACATAATCATCGCTCCTCTTGGGCCGCGCAAAGTCTTATGGGTAGTCGTGGAAACCACGTCAAAAAACGGGACAGGATTATTCATATGCCCTCCGGCGATAAGCCCGGCAGTATGGGCAACATCGGCAAATGTAAAAGCGCCAACCTCATCGGCAATATCTTTAAACTTCTTCCAATCGATTTCCCGCGAATAAGCGCTATAGCCGGCGACGATCATTTTCGGTTTTTCCCGCAAAGCCACCTCTCTTACCTGGTCCATATCCAGCCGGCCGGTTTCCGGATTGACCTCATATTGGACAAAATTATAGAGCATGCCGGAAAAATTCACCGGATGGCCGTGGGATAAATGGCCGCCGTGGTCCAGGCGCAGTCCTAATACCTTTTCTCCCGGCTTCAGAAAAGCAAAGTAAACCGCGGCATTGGCCGGCGAACCGGATAGGGGCTGGACGTTTATATGTTCGGCGCCGAATAATTTTTTCGCCCGTTCTATGGCGATATTATCCACCTCGTCAATAATTTGATTTCCGCCGTAATAGCGATGGCCGCTATAGCCTTCGGAGTACTTGTTAGTTAAAACAGTGCTCATCGCTTCTAAAACCGCTTTGGACGCGTAGTTTTCCGAAGCAATAAGCTCCATTTCTTCAGTCTGCCGCAGAATCTCCTTTCTAATCGCTTTCATTATTTCCGGATCCTGTTTTGATAGATTTGGATAATCCATAATCGTTATGAGCTCTCCCCGAATGATGCGGGGCGGGCGAATTAGATTATATTATTGATATAATTTTTTATAAGTCATCTTTTTTAATCCCTTCCACCAATCGGTAAATTTCGTACGCCGCATTTCTCGAAATCAGTAATCTCAAAAATAAAATTTGCCAGGTTCTTGGCTTTCATTATTTTTAAAGAGGTTTATATAACTTCAACCTATCAAAATAATGCTAAGGTGTCAAAAAAGATATTAATTCTCTAGCGGCCGAATAACTTCTTTTTTCTAAGCAGTTTGTGGTAGGAAATGGCGAACCGGTGGGCTTCGTCGCGGACGCGCTTGATTAGGTGCAGGGCCGGTGAAGCAAGCGGCAATTCCAGGGCGGTTTTTTCTCCGGCAAAAAATAATTTGTCCGGCGCTTTGGCCGAACGCAATCCGTCGCCTTTGGAAATGGCGATTACCGGGATATCTAATTTATATTTTTTCAGTACCCGGCTGGCGACATTCAGCTGGGCTTTGCCGCCGTCGATAATTATCAAGTCAGGCAGAGGCCAGGATTTTTCGGCATCTCTCGGGCTGGCCGGTTTCTTGTTTTCAGAGCCAGCTTTGGCTGCGGCATAGCGCCTAAACCGCCGCTCCAAAATCTCTTCCAGCATTTTTATATCCCCGCCGCGGGCCTTTAAGAAACTAAAGTCCAGCTCCTGGGCCTTGATTCTAAACTTGCGGTACTGGCTTCGCTCCGCTTCGCCGCCGGAAAAAACTACCATAGATCCCACCGCCTCCAGGCCAAAAGTATTAGATACGTCATAGCCTTCAATTCGGTCCGGAACTTTTGGCAGGCGGAGCAGTTTAGCCAGCTCGACTACATCGTTTAAATATTTTTCTCCGACCGTTATCACTTTAGACATCTCTAAAACTCTTTCAATATTTAAAAGCCGGAAATTAAAAAGCTCCAGCTTTTTTTCCCAAGCCAGCCTTTGTTCGTCCGGCAATTCTTCTTTTAATTTTTTTCCCGCCGCCCGGATTTCTTTTTTTAAATCCCGGACAATGTCTTTTTTCCGGCCTTCCAGAAAACGGATCACCTGCCGGATATATTCCAAATATTCCTTGCGGGTAATTTTTTCCTCGCACGCGCCCTGGCATTTGCCCACATGATAATAAAGGCACGCTCTTTTCGGCAGCCGGGAACAGGACCGATAGGGCCAGATCCGCCGGATTAATTTTAGGGTTTGCCGGACCGATTCTCCGGAAGTAAAAGGGCCGAAATAGCGTCCAGCTTTATCGATGGTTCTGGCCGAATAAACCCGCGGCCATTCTTCTTCAGTCGAAACTTTTATATAGGAAAAACGCTTATCATCGCGCAGGAGCACGTTGTATTTTGGATGATGTTTTTTTATCAAATTGGCCTCAAGCAGAAACGCTTCCACCTCGCTCTCCACCCATATCCATTTTATTTTTGCAATCTCCAAAACCATTTGCTCTTTCATGGGATTTAATTGCGAACTTTTTTGCCAGTACGAAAGTACCCGGCTTTTTAAATTAACGGCCTTGCCGATATATATAATTTCTCCAACGGCATTAAAAAAAAGATAACAGCCGGGCGACGCAAGAAGCTTGTATTTTTTTACTTGTTTTATGTCCATACAGGTTATTTTTATCACTTCCGCCAATAAAAAACAACCTCAATATTTGAGATTGTCTTTCGTGATACAAGCTCTTTCGGAGATTCTTCCGCCTACTCCCCGGACTAAACTTAATCGACGGTTATCGCTTGAACCGGGCAGCTTTCCGCCGCCAATTTGCCGCACTCGGCGTTTCCCTGGCTAACCACTTCCGATTTTCCCGTATCGGCGTTTAATTTAAAAACGTCCGGGCACAGGCTCTCGCAAGCTCCGCAGCCGATGCAGGTTTCTTGGTTGACTTTGATCATAGCGATGTAATATTTACGTTTAATAAGCCTAAATACATTTTATAACAATAAAAACAAAAATCAACCTTCATGGACTTTTCCCATCATCATTTGTTTGATTCCCATCTCCGATTTATCGGCCATCATCTCCTTCATTTTATCGGCGTGGGCGGTTTTCGCGTGCTCCATCATATTGTCGGCCACCTCTTCCTTGGTATTGCCCCTAGATACGTAATGGCAGCTATTTTCTCCCAGGTCGGCGCAAGATAGCATCTTCATAAATTTAGTAAATTATCAACGCCAGCTTTCTGGCAATTGAATAATTTTCATTAAAGTTAACAGTGCTTCCTAAGACGCCGGACCGGGATTTCAATTACATTGGCGCGTTTTCGCTTTGACAACCAGGCGTTTTTTTAATAGAATTCAAGCATATATCAGATGATAAATCTCATTTGCCGGGAAATGGCTGGACGAAAGCCATTCCCTGGCCCGCATCGGCTATGAAACAATCTAAACTTTTCACCAAAACTTCGAAACAGGCGCCCTCGGAGGAAACCAGTTTTAACGCCCGGGCGCTCATTCAGGCCGGCTTTATTAATAAAGAAATGGCGGGAATATATGATTTCTTGCCGCTGGGGTTAAGAGTCCTTGAGAAAATTATCGCCATTATCCGCGAGGAGATGAATAAAATCGGCGCCCAGGAAGTATTGCTGACGGCTCTGCAAAACCCGGAACTTTGGAAGAAAACCAACCGCTGGGATGACGCGGTTTATGACGTCTGGTTTAAAACCAAATTGAAAAATGACACCGAGCTGGGATTAGCGACGACGCACGAAGAGCCGCTTACCAACCTGCTGAAAAAGCATATTTCCTCTTACAAAGATTTGCCAAAATGCGTTTACCAGTTTCAAACGAAATTCAGAAACGAAGCCCGGGCCAAATCCGGCCTGATGCGCCTTAGGGAATTTATAATGAAAGACGCTTACTCATTCCACGCCGATGAAAAAGGCCTGGACGAATATTACGAAAAAGCCAAAGCCGCCTATACTAATATTTTTAAACGGCTGGGATTGGGTGAAAAAACCTATATGACTTTTGCTTCAGGCGGAACTTTTTCCAAATATTCCCACGAGTTTCAAACCTTGACCGGCGCCGGAGAAGACACAATCTACATTTGCGAAAAGTGCCATGTGGCCATTAACCGGGAAATTATCGAAGATGTTAAGCACGCCTGCACCGAATGCGGCAATAAGGATTTAAAGGAAGAAAAGGCCGTGGAAGTCGGAAATATCTTTAAACTCAAAACCAAATATTCAAAACCGCTCGGACTTAGTTTTATGAATATGTCAGGCCAGCCTAATGACGTTGTTATGGGCTGCTACGGCATCGGCCCGCAAAGGGTGATGGGTACGATAGTCGAGGTATTGCACGATGACAAAGGCATTATCTGGCCGGAAGCCATCGCCCCGTTCAAAGTCCATCTGGTGAGCCTCAACAAAGATGAAGAGGCGGAAAAAATCTATAATGATTTGGTTCAGGCGGGAATCGAGGTCTTATATGACGACCGCGATCTTACGGCCGGCGAAAAATTCGCTGACTCGGACTTAATCGGTTTGCCTTACCGGATAATAGTAAGCGAAAAATCAATTAAGGGCGGCGGGGTGGAAATAAAAAAAAGAAGCGAGGCTAAAGGCAGTATAGTTAAAGAAAAAGATATCCTTGAAACCATAAAATAAACCGATATCGGGGCGCCGCCGGTGCCCCTTTTATTTATGAAAAAGAAAAAAAAGCATCTGACTATCGGGATTTTCGGCTTTGGCAATATGGGCCAGGCGATTTTTAAATCATTAAAAGCCAGTAAAGACTTTAAAAGCTCCGGATTCTACATTCACTCTATTAATACCATCCGGGTCAAAGGCGCGAAATGCGCTGCGAGCCTTTTAGCGCTCATTCAAAAATCCGATGTTATTTTTTTATGCATCAAGCCGCAGGACTTTAAAACTTTAGCGGCAATAAAATTAAAAGAAAAAAATAAAATATTCATTTCTATAATGGCCGGCATAAAAACAGCCGAAATAAGCCGGACAACCGGCTCGAAAAAAGTCATCCGCACCATGCCCAACCTGGCCTTGCGGGTGGGCGAGAGCATGACCGGCTGGCACGCCGGCAAAAAAAACTTCACCTCATCCGAACTGCGGCTAGTTAACCAGCTCCTTAATGCTTTTGGCCAGGAAATATTTTTGAATGATGAGAAAAAAATCGACGCTTTGTCGGCCGTTTCCGGGTGCGGGCCGGCTTATGTTTTCCTTTTTATGGATGCGCTTATCCAGGCGGCGGTAAAGCTCGGATTTAAAAAAGACGAGGCAAAAATTCTTGTCCGCCAAAGCGTCGCCGGCTCGCTATTATATTCGCAAGAGGAAGAAAACTTGCCGCTTTTAATTAAAAGGGTGACTTCAAAAAAAGGAATCACCGAAGCGGCCTTAAAAAGCTTAGGCACAGATCATTTCTATAAAAATTGGGAAAAAGCCCTAAAAAAAGCCTATGAAAGAGCCGGGGAATTATCCAAGTAAAATTGATAAGAGTATTGACCTCGCTAAAAGAGCTTCGGTTGGTCTGCAAAATTTAACCTCCAGGCAAAAAAATCAGGTGTTAAACTCCCTGGCTGATATTTTGTTAAAAAATGCCAGCAGTATTATTGGCGCCAATAATAAAGATATCCGGGCGGCAAAGTCGGAGGGAAAAATTCCGAGTTTTATCGAACGCTTGGCATTAGATCGGGAAAAAATAAGAAGCATGGCCCGTTCATTAAAAGAAGTGGCCAAACTGCCGGACTATGTCGGCCGGGTAATGGAGGAGAAAAACCGCCCATCGGGAATTCGCCTTAAAAAAATCCGGGTGCCTTTGGGCTTGGTAGCTATAATATATGAATCCCGTCCGAACGTAACCGTTGACGCTTTTGCCCTAGCCTTCAAGAGCTCCAATGCCGTAATCTTAAAAGGCGGAAAAGAAATAAAAAACACCAACCGGGTTTTAGCCAGCTTAATTAAGAATCTTTTGAAAAAAAATGGAATTAATCCGAACGCGGCAATGGATATGAGCGGGATTAAAAAAACTGAAACAAAAAAATTATTAGCCAATAAAAATATTGACTGCCTGATTCCCCGAGGCGGCAGAGGCTTAATAGAATTCGTCCGCGAGAACGCCAAAGTCCCGGTAATAATGACCGGCGCTTCAGTAGTCCACGCTTATGTTGACGAGGAGGCGGATTTGGAGCTGGCGAAAAAAGTGATAATTAACGCCAAGACCAGAAGAGTGTCGATATGCAATGCCCTGGATATTTTACTCCTCAATAAAAAAGTCTGTGAGCCCATGTTAGAATTACTATCCGCGGATTTATCTAAAAAAAATGTTGAACTGCGGGCGGATAAGGCAAGCTTTAGGATTTTAAAACAAATTAAATATCCAAAATTAAAACCAGTCAAACCGGCTGATTTTGATACGGAATTTTTGGATTATATCTTGGCGATAAAAGTCGTAAATGACCTGGACGAAGCCCTGGAACATATTAGCGCGCACACTTTGGGCCATAGTGAAGCGATTATTACCACCTCAAAGAAAAAAGCAGATAAATTTTTTAAAGCCGTCGATGCCGCCTGCCTGTATTGGAACACCTCGACTCAATTTTCCGACGGCGGAGAATTCGGACTGGGCGCGGAGATCGGAATTTCGACCCAAAAACTCCATGCCCGCGGCCCCTTTGCCCATGAAGCTTTAACTACTTACAAATATTTGGCCGAAAGCAAAGGCAAAACACGGAAATAACCGCCTCCCACCCCACATCCCGAGGCCTCGCTACTCAAAAGAAAAATAGTCGTAATGGATTACGATTTTTCTTCCACCCTCAATTTTTTCCCCTTCGGTATGGATATTTTTATAATCTTTAATCTCTCTTATTAGTTCGTCTTTCCCGTAGCGGCATTGCCCTTTTCCCAAGATCGTCCCGTCAACGTCGCAAACCGCGATAACGTCGCCTTTTTTAAAATTACCCTCGGCTTCTTCCACGCCCGACAATAGGATGGAGGAAAATTGCTTTGTCTTTAGAATATCTGAAAGATAACAGCTGGTTACAATCTTTCCCTTGGGATGAGCGGCAACCGCCAGCCAGCTTTTTAACGGCTTAGCTTTTTTGGCCGAGGCTTTGAAGCGGGTTCCAATTTTTTCGGCGCCGATAACCAGCCTTGATAGAATATCCGGCTCCGAGCCGCAAGCCACTATCATCTCAATTCCGAGGGCGCCGGCCTGCTCGGCAGTCAATAACTTGCTTTTAATCCCTCCCCGGCCGACTTCGCTTTTCGTATTATCGACCGTCTTTAAAAGTTTTTTTATGTCAGTAACTTCATCTAAAAGCATCGCCTCCGGGTCTTTAGGGTTTTTATCATAAACCCCGGCCACGCTAGTCAATATTATCAATTTTTCGGCAATAAGCATGGCGGCCACCATAGCGGATAACTGGTCGTTATCCGAGAAGGCCAGCTCTTCGGAGGATAAAACGTCGTTTTCGTTAAAAATCGGAACAATGCCCAGATTCACCAAATTTTCGGTTACTGTCCTTAAGCTTAAATATTTTTTGCGGTCGGCAAAATCCGATCGGGTAACGAGGATTTGGGCGCAAGCAAGGCCGTGCTTTTTGAACTCTGCCTTGTAAACCGCCATCAATTCCGGCTGTCCGACTGCCGCGAGAATCTGTTCGCGGACGATCGCCTTAGGCTGATTGCCCCAGCTAACTGAAAAATCGCCTTTAAGTTCCCGGGCGGTCCGGCCGCTCGCTACCGCTCCCGACGAAACTATTACAATGCGTTTTCCGGCCTGAATTACCCGGGAAACGTCGCTTACCAGGCCAGAGATTATCCCGGCATTTAAATTGCCGTCGCCCTTAGTTATAAGCTGCGACCCGATTTTCACGATAATTTTTTCCATGAGTTTGCCTGGGATTTAATTGGGGGTTTTTGATGTGGACGCGAGAGGGCTCCCCGCCTCATCGGCGGGCAGGGAACTTCTGGACTCTGATCTTGAAAAATCATCCTGTCAAATATGTGGGCGGCATAGGATTCGAACCTATTACCTCGTCGATGTCAACGACGCGCTCTAACCAAGTGAGCTAGCCGCCCGAATTTATTCAATTGTGCGCCCAGATGGACTTGAACCATCGACCCCGGCTTTATAAGAGCCGTGCTCTAACCAACTGAGCTATGGGCGCCTTCGCAAAATTCTAGCCAGCCAGCTATAGCCCGTTTGCCGACTCAAGAACTATATTTAGGTTAGCACTTCTGTTATTCCTTTTCAAGAATTTTCTTTAGCCTTTCTTCCAATCGCCCTATTATCGCTTTTTCCGCGGCTTGGAGCGGCTCATCCAGTTCGATTTTAGCTAAAGTTTTTGTCCCGGTCGGATTAAAGCCGGCGGACAACTCCAGAGAGTTAAGGCTTTTTCCCGAATAAATCCAGGCCCTGGTTTTACTGTTAATATTTTCAAAAATCAAGGCAATTGCTTTAGCGGCCGGAACGTTGGCGATCAGCTCATCAATCACTTCATTTAAGTCGCTTTCTTTCGACTGGGTTTTTTCAAAATCGGCCTGGCTTAAAATCGACCAAATCAATTGGTCGCCAGATGAAGATTGCAGCCGGGCCAAAACCCTTCCCCAGAGTTTTAATACGTTTAATGTCCGCGAGCGGAATAATTTATTAATTATCTCCTCTTTCCTGGCGCCTAGCGCGATTAGGTCAGAAGCAGCCTCTAGGGCCTGGGGGGAAATAATTTGGCTCCGAAAATTCCTGGTTTTAGAAATTATGCCGGCCAAAAGACAGGTAGCGATATCTTCATTTAACAGCTTCTGGTCGAGTGATTTTAAAAGGGGGAATAAAACCTGGGAAACCGAAACCGCCGTCAGTTCGATTAAGTTAATCTGGCCGAAACTTTCGTTGGCCGAGTCGTTGTCGATATTAATTACCGGCTTTTTGTAAAAAAGATCAGGATTATCCTCATAAATTTTACCCAGCGACTCTAAATCCGGCGCCCCGATCGTAATAATTAAATCATATTTATAGTCGCAATTGCAGGCCGATACCTCATTGCCGGTAAACTGGCCGCCCCTGGGAGTAATAATAAAATCAAGGCGGCCGTCTTCCATTATATACTTAACCTCGCCGACTTTAGTTTGGGAGACGTCAAGCGATACGATCAATTTTTGGAGTCCGTCCGGAGCGCCCAAAATTTCGGAAAAGCCCGGCAAAAATTCCAGGCCCTTTTTTTCCTCCAAATTCTCAATAACTAAATCGGCTTTTTTTCCCATCCGCCCCAAAAATAAAAATACGGCCAGGGCGCTGGCCAGGCAGTCTCCATTTTTATCGCCCGGGGCAATTAAAAGAATTTCTTCAGCTTTCTTAATCTGTTCGGCGGCCTGATCTTTCACGTTTAACATAAATATTTAATGGGGAGTTTTTTCTCGACTTTGAAATATATCTGAAAAAATACCGGCTGTCAAATAAATAGCGAACCTATAATGAATTAATAACTTTCTGTAAAGAGCGGCTAATTCAATTTTTTTTCTTGCGGCCCGCGGATTAAAGAACTAGGCCTCAATTAATCCCTTAGAAAGCTCTTTTTTAATAGTCGTCGGAGTTATATTGTGCTCCTTGTTATATTCTTCCTGAACCTTGCGGCGGCGGTTAGTTTCGGAAATGGCAAAACGCATGGCCGGGGTAGTTTTTTCCGCGTACATAATTACCTTGCCGTCGACGTTCCGCGCCGCCCGCCCGATGGTCTGTAGAAGCGAGGTTTCTGTCCTTAAAAAACCGGCCATATCCGCGTCTAAAATTGCGACTAAAGATACTTCGGGGAGATCCAGGCCTTCCCGCAGAAGATTAATACCTACCAGAACGTCTACTTTTCCGCTTCTTAAATTGTTCAGAATATCCACCCGCTCTAAAGTTTCAATCTCGCTATGAAGATAGGTTACTTTAATCAAATTTTCCGTTAAGAACTCGGATAATTCTTCAGCCATGCGCTTGGTCAAAGTCGTAACTAAAACCCTTTGCTTTTTTTCCACTCTTAATTTAATTTCTCCGATCAAATCCTGGATCTGGTTTTTAGACGGCCGGACTTCAATCTGCGGATCCATAAGCCCGGTCGGCCGGATGATTTGTTCAACCACCTGTTTGGAATTTCTTATTTCAAAATCCGCCGGAGTGGCGCTTACGTAAATCACCTGGTTGATCTTTTTCCGGAACTCATCGTAATTTAGCGGCCGGTTGTCCTTGGCTGAAGGCAGGCGGAAGCCGAAGTCGACAAGAGTTTGCTTCCGCGACTGGTCGCCGAAATACATTCCCCGGATCTGCGGCAAAGTTACGTGCGATTCGTCGATAAATAGCAAAAAATCCTTGGTAAAAAAATCCATTAGCGTCGAAGGCGGAGAGCCGGTTGCGCGCCCGGATAAATGCCTCGAATAATTTTCAATGCCGTTGCAATAGCCGGCCTGCTCAATCATTTCCAAATCATAGTTGGTCTTCCGTTCAAGCCGATAAGCTTCGACCAGCTTATCTTCTTTCTTTAATTCTTCGAGCCTTTGCGCGAGCTCCAGTCTGATCGACCCCATCGCGTTTTTTATCTTTTCATCCGGCGCCATGTAATGCTTGGCCGGCAGTATCATTACCTCTTTCAGCCGGGTACCCTGGCTGTCATGCAACCCTTCCATCCAGGGTTTTTTCGGGTCTTCCGGATGAACCGAAAACTGAATTATCCGCTCTACGGTATCGCCAAGCATAATGATGCGGATAATCGCTTCGCCGTTAACCAAGAATATATCAATCGTATCTCCCCGGACGCGGAATTTGCCCCGGTAAAATTCATTGTCATTTCTTTCAAACTGAATCTTAACCAGTTCCGAGAGCAAAGCGTTCCGCTTCATTTTCTGCCCGGCGAAAAAAAACCGGCCGAGGGACAAATAATCCTCCTTTTCCCCGATGCCGTAAATGCAGGAAACGCTCGCCACCACGATTACGTCGTTCCGGAATAAAAGCGACTGGGTCGAAGCATGCCGCAAACGGTCGATTTCCTCATTTATTGTTGATTCTTTTTCGATATACGTGTCGGTCTGGGGAATATAGGCCTCGGGCTGATAATAATCATAATAGGAAACAAAATAATGAACTGCGTTTTTTGGAAAAAATTGCCGGAATTCGCCGTACAACTGGGCGGCCAAAGTTTTATTATGGGATATCACCAAAGTCGGACGCTGGACGGCCTCGATAATCCCGGCCATAGTAAAAGTCTTCCCCGAACCGGTAACGCCGAGTAAAGTCTGCTCCCTATAGCCTTTGGCCAGGCCGGATACCAGCTTGGAAATCGCTTTAGGCTGGTCGCCGGTCGGTTTGTATTTTGATTTTAAGACAAATTTTTGGTCAAACTTCATATATTGTATTCGAGTCTTGAAAGTTCAAGTATTTTTTTATAATCATCATTCTTAGACGCTTTTACCTTATGCCGATGTCCGCATTTTTCGCATTGGTAGACAATCCGCTCTTCTCCATGTTTTAATTCAAGGCCGATCGGCCGCATCATCCCCTGGCATTCCGACAACCGGTCGCCCGGATTAATATCGGCGTGTTTTGACCACAAACAATTCGGGCAATGGTCGGTATAGCCGTCGCCTTTTGTTTCTACCCCGCAATTTTCGCAGATAAAATCTTCAATTTTACGCTGAAATTTTCTCATATTATAGTAAATTATTGTACCATGATAATTTGAGTCTGTAAACCGGCTTATATTTTTGACAGAAGCTTATTAATAGCCCTATAATATAAGTAATAAGAGTCTCAAAAGGTCAGTAAATAATTGCCGGAGATTAAGCTTAAAAAACCCTACATCTTTGGCGGAAAAATGCCGGAAACAGCCGGCTTTAGTAATTTTATGCCTTGCCGAATCTACATCCAGCCAGCCATAGCCGATGCCCGGGCCGAATCAAAAAAAAGGCATTTTAACAGCCTGGGCCTGGCCGCTAAAATAAAATCAGTCTGTCTGGCGGATTGCTATACCATCGACAAAGCGCTTGATAAAAATCAGAAAGCAAAAGCCCGGAGGCTTCTCTCCAATCCATTGTTCGAAACTGCTTCTGAATCGCCCGCAGTAAACGGCCCAAAAAAATTCGATTACGTTATTGAGATCGGCTATCTGCCCGGCGTTACCGACAACATCGGACAGACCGCCAAAGAGTCTTTGGAAGACGGGCTAAAAATAAAATTCTTACCGCAAGAATCCGTATATTCATCGCGGATTTTTTTTATTTCGTTTGAAGGAAAGGCGGCGGTTCCTGATGCCGAAAAAATTAAAGACTGTCTTTTTAATCCGCTTATCGAGCGGGCCGGCCTTAAAACTTTTTCCGAATACATAAAAAACCGGGGCCTAGATATGATTATTCCCAAGGTAAGACTTTCTGCTAAAACTACGGTGTTAAATATCGACCTCAATATCGAAGACGGGGAGCTCGAAACCTTGGGCCGACAGGGCATTAAAGACAAAAGCGGCTTAAGGCGGGGGCCGCTTTCTTTGAGCCTTAATTACCTTAAAGCCATCCGCGAACATTTCAACGGCCTTAAAAGAAAACCTACCGACGTAGAGCTGGAAACCTTAGCCCAGACCTGGTCCGAACATTGCAAACACACAATCTTTGCCGACCCGATGGATGATCTAGCCCGCGGCATCTATAAAACCTATATCAAAGGGGCAACCGAAAAAATTCGCCGGAAAAAAGGCCGGCGGGATTTCTGCGTTTCGGTTTTTACCGATAATTCCGGAGCTATCGGCTTTGATAAAGATTATTTGATTACCCATAAAGTTGAGACCCATAACACCCCTTCGGCGCTTGACCCCTTCGGCGGTTCAATAACCGGCATTGTCGGCGTTAACCGCGATTGTCTGGGATTCGGCCTCGGCGCCAAGCCAATAGCTAATGTTTACGGCTTCTGCCTGGCTGACCCGAAAGATAATACCGAATTATACCGGGATAAAGGAAAAACTCAAAAAATGCTTTCGGCCCGAAGAATACTAGAAGGGGTAGTGGCGGGAATTAATGCCGGCGGCAACCAATCCGGCATTCCAACCAACTTGGGCTTTATTTATTTTGATCCCCGTTTTCGCGGCAAACCGTTAGTTTTTGCCGGCACGGTGGGACTGATAAAAAGATCGATAAATAACCGGCCGTCCCATATTAAAAGGGCCAGGCCGGGCGACTTAATCGCCATGATCGGCGGCCGGGTGGGCGCCGACGGCATTCATGGGGCAACTTTCTCTTCCGTTGAGCTTGATGAAAAAAGTCCGGCTACAGCCGTGCAAATAGGCGACCCCATCACCCAAAAAAAATTATCCGACGCGTTAATTAAAGAAGCCCGAGATTTGGATTTATATTCCAGCCTTACCGATTGCGGCGCCGGAGGGCTTTCTTCGGCTGTCGGCGAAATGGCCGAAGCGACCGGAGGATGCCTGGTTAATTTGGAAAAAGTGCCGCTGAAATATCCGGGGCTCGCACCCTGGCAAATTTGGATTTCCGAATCGCAAGAAAGGATGGTTTTGGCTATACCTGAAAAAAAATGGCCAAAATTTTCCGAATTAATGGGACGCCGGGGAGTGGAAGCTACTGTCATCGGGGAGTTTAATAACCGGGGACGCTGTACGGTTAAATTTAATAATGAGAATGTGCTTGATTTAGATATGGAATTTCTGCACCATGGCCGGCCGGAAAAATTGCAGACGACTAAAGAGCCAAAAGCTATCCCGGCCGACGAACGCCTTTTACAAAAAACAGGCGCTGGCCGCCAAACCGGCTATTCAAAAGAAATTATTTCGCTTCTTTCCCATTTAAATATCGCGAGTATTGAGTTTATTTCTAAGCAGTATGACCATGAGGTCCAGGCCGGTTCAGTCATAAAGCCTTTGTCCGGCCGCGGCCGGATTGTTTCTGAAGCGACCGTCACCCGGCCGGTCCTTTCTTCAAAAAAAGGCCTGGTATTGGGATGCGCCCTTTATCCTGGCCTTACTGAACTTAGCCCCTATAAAATGGCGGCCGTGGCGATTGACGGAGCGGTGCGGGCGGCCGTAGCGGCCGGGGCGGATATCGATTACTTGGCGCTTTTAGATAACTTTTGCTGGTCCAGCTCGGATGACCCGACCCGCCTGTGGCAGTTAAAAGAAGCGGCCCGCGCCTGTTATAATACGGCTTGCGCCTTGGGGACGCCCTTTATTTCCGGGAAAGACAGCATGTATAACGATTTCAAAGGATTTGACAAGGACGCCCGGCCGCTGAAAATTTCCATTCCTCCGACCCTCTTGATTTCTTCCATTGGTGTAATTCCGGATATTGCCAAGGCTGTGTCGCTTGAGGCAAAAATGCCCGGAGACATTATCTACATCCTGGGCAATACCAATAACGAACTGGCTGGAAGCCAATATCGGGAAATGTTAAAATCCGAAACATCGCCGAACGGCGTTAATCCCGATCAGCCGGAAGAAAAAGGCGTACCCGCGGTTGACGCCAAAAAAAATTACCGGCTTTACAAAACGCTCTTCAAGGCAATCCAAAAAAATCTGGTTGCCTCGGCCATAAGCTTAAACCGCGGCGGCTTAGCCATAGCCGCCATAAAATCTTTATCCGGCGGCGGACGAGGCGGAAAATTGGATTTAAAAAATTTGCCCGGGGGATGGAATAACAATCACGAGGCGCTTTTTTCCGAAAGCGCCGGAAGAATTCTGGTTACGGTTGATAAAAAGAAAGCTCCGCTTTTTGAAAAAATAATGTCCGGCCGGGATTTCGCAAGGATCGGGCAAGTTGAAAACTCAAAACTGGTAAAAATATATAATAATAACAAGTTAGTCGCCAGCCTGGCTTTAAAAGACGCCCTGGAAGCATATAAAAAACCCCTTAAAAATCTCTAAAGTTGCAGAAAAAATTGAAAAGTGATAAGATAAAATATGATTAAACCTCGAGTAATCATCCTGTCCGGCTATGGCCTAAACTGCGAAGAAGAAACGGCTCTTGGCTTTAAGTTGGCCGGAAGCGTCGTCCAGATTGTTCATATTAATGATTTGGCCGAAGGAATAAAAAAATTAGGAAATTACGAAATCATGGCGATTCCCGGCGGTTTTTCTTACGGCGACGATACTGGATCGGGCAAGGCTTACGCCAATAAGCTAAACAATAATTTAAAGGATGAAATAAATGAATTTGTTTCTAAAGACAAGCTGGCTATCGGAATCTGCAATGGTTTTCAAATTTTAACCCAGACCGGCCTGGTGCCGGGCGCGCTTACGGTAAACGACGGGGCTAGATATCTTGATCGCTGGGTAGACTTGGAAATCACCGGAGAGTCCCCCTGGACCCGGGGCATAAAAAAATTATCTTTGCCGATTGCCCACGGCGAAGGCAAATATTTCGCGCAAAAAAAGGTTCTTTCCGGCTTGAATAAATCTTTGGGCCTGGCCGCCCGATATATTAAAGGCGAAATATGCCAATACCAGAACCTGCCGGCTAACCCCAACGGCTCGATAATGGATATTGCCGCGGTATCGGCTTACAACGGCCGGGTGCTCGGAATAATGCCGCATCCGGAAAGGGGTATGTTTTTCCACCACCTTCCCAACTGGCCGCTTAAAAAAGAGAAATTAATCCGGGAGGGAAAGCCGCTTCCGGAATACGGCCCCGGTTTTCAAATTTTCAAAAACGCCGTCAGATATTTTAACTAATATTATATGGAAAAATACGCGCTCTTAAGCGTTTCGGACAAAGAAGGTTTAACGGATCTGGCCCGGTCGCTCGACCTAGCCGGTTACCGGCTCATCGCTACCGGAGGAACGGCCAAGGCCTTAACCGAAGCCGGTTTGACGCCGGTTCCAATCCAAGAGATAACCGGCAACCCGGAAAGTTTTGACGGCCGGATGAAAACCATAAGCTTTGAGGTGATGTCCGGCATTTTATTCGACCGCGCTAACGAGGAGCATGTAAGGCAGGCGCAAGAGCTTTCTATCAAGCCGATTGATATTGTAGTTTGCAACCTTTACCCTTTTGAAAAAACCTCGGCAAGCGAAAATTCCACCGCCAAAGAAGCTATCGAAAACATTGATGTCGGCGGCCCAACCATGATCCGGTCGGCGGCAAAAAACCATCTGCACGTTTTGCCCATAGTTGACCCAAAAGACTACGAAACAGTAGCTAAAGCCATTGCCGAAAACGCGATTACCAAAGAGCTGCGCCAAAAACTGGCGGCCAAAGCTTTCCGTCATCTTTCTTTTTACGATGCTCAAATCGCCGGATATTTCGGGAGTGAAATGTTTCCGGAAGAATTCGTTTTGGCCGGAAGAAAGATGAAAGATTTGAGGTACGGCGAAAACCCCCACCAAAAAGCCGCCGCCTATATTACCCCCGGAAAAAAAACAGCCATTTCCGGATTAAAATGCCTGGCCGGACGGGATATTTCTTTGACCAATTTAACGGACATCAATTCCGGCCTGATAGCGGTTGAACTTTTTAGCGAACCGGCCGCCGCGGTTATAAAGCATAACAGCCCCTGCGGATTAGCCTTAGGATCAACCGCCGAGGAGGCTTTAACTCGGGCAATTGAGGCGGACAGCGAATCGGCTTTTGGCGGAGTAATCGTACTGAATAAGCCGATGGATAAAAAATGCGCTGATTTGATCGCGAGCTTTAAAGACGAAAAGAGGGGCAATATCGATATTATCGCCGTGCCGGAAGTTGACGCCGAAGTTTTGGAATTTCTAAAAGGCGTCCGCAAAACCATGGGCATATATTCTTTGGGAAAAATTAATCCGCCCGACCCCAAAGGAATAAATTTAAAATGGATTGAAGGCGGGTTTGTCGTCCAGACGGCCGATAACGGTATTGATGAGAATTTTTCCGCCTGGGAATTCCCCACCCAATTAAAACCAACGGAAGAACAAATAAACCAAATGCGGATCGCTTGGAAATTTTTAACCCGCATCCGTTCCAACGCGATTTTGGTAATGGACCCGAAATTGCCTATGACCCGGGGAATCGGCACTGGCCAAACTTCGCGCGTCCGGGCGGTAAGAATCGCGCTAGAACAAGCCGGACAATTCAGCCAGGAGGCGGTAATGGCCAGCGACAGTTTTTTTCCCTTTGACGATTCAGTTAAACTGGCGGCCAAAGCCGGAATAAAAGCCATCGTCCAGCAGGGCGGATCCATAAACGACAAATTATCCATCGCCGCCGCCGACGCGGCCGGAATCGCGATGGTCTTTACCCGTCGCCGGGCGTTTTGGCATTAGTATTTTATTTATTTTTATATTTTCAAAATATGATTACAGTAATTCTTGGTTGCCAGTGGGGGGACGAGGGCAAAGGAAAAATTGTAGACTATTTGGCCGGGAAAGCTGATTTAGTGATCCGGGCCCAGGGCGGAGCGAACGCCGGCCATACCGTAGTGATTGAAGGAAAAAAATATATTTTTCATCTGATTCCTTCCGGGATATTAAATTTGAAAACAATTTCTATAATCGGAAACGGAGTGGTAATCGACCCGGAAACGCTCTTAGAGGAAATAAATCTTTTGAAAAAACTCGGCTTTGATCCGGCCGGCCGCCTCTTTATCTCAAACCGGGCCCATTTGGTAATGCCTTACCATAAAATGATCGACCAATCCAAAGAAAAAAATTCCAAAGGCAAAATCGGCACAACCGGACGGGGGATCGGCCCGGCTTACATGGATAAGATTTGCCGGACCGGAATCAGGGCGGCGGAATTTTTAAACCCGGACGGGCTTCTGAAAAAAATTCGCGCCAATATAGAATTCGCAAACCAGCTTTTAAAAAAAATATATAACGAAGATGAGCTGGACGCCGAAAAAGTTGCCGCTGATTATTTAAACTACCAAAAAGAGATCAGTCCTTTCATCGCCGATACCGGAGCGATGGCAAACCGCGCGGTTAAAGAAAAAAAAGAAATCTTGCTCGAAGGGGCGCAGGGCGCGATGCTCGATATTGATTTGGGCACCTACCCTTATGTCACCTCGTCCAATACGACGGCTGGCGGAGCGGTTACCGGATCAGGAATCGGCCCGAAATCTATTGACAAAATACTTGGAGTGGTAAAAGCTTACACCACCCGGGTAGGCGAAGGGCCGTTTCCGACTGAACTGGAGGGAGAAGAGGCGGAAAAACTCCGAAAGAAAGGCGATGAGTTCGGGGCAACGACCGGTAGGCCCCGGCGCTGCGGCTGGTTTGATTCAGTAGTTTCCCGGTATGCTTGCGAAATGAGCGGAGTTGATGAATTAATCATTACCAAGCTGGACGTATTGGATGAGTTGGCTGTTATAAAAATTTGCACCGGCTATAATTATAAAGGTGAAAAATTGGAATTCTTCCCGGCTGATATTGATATCCTTAAAAACGTAGAGCCGATTTATGAAGAATTTTCCGGCTGGCAAACCGATACCACCGGAGTAAGAGAATTCGCGGCGCTTCCCGAGGCCGCCAAAAAATATTTAAACCGTTTAGAAGAGCTGTCGGGCGCCCGGGTAAAATATATTTCCGTCGGGCCGGATCGAAGCCAGACTATCATTAAATAACTTTCAAAAACTAAACACTTTATTATAGATATAAAATATTTAATCAGCGCATCGTTCACGCGAGAAATATGAGAGAGTTAAACGAAAAATGCGGAGTATTTGGAATTTACGGCCGGGAATTGGATGTTTCCCGCCTGACTTTTTATGGACTTTTCGCGCTCCAGCATAGGGGCCAGGAATCGTCCGGCATCGCCACTTCAGACGGCCAGGAAATTGACTCATATAAAGACACTGGCCTGGTAACCCACGTCTACAATGAACGCATTATCAAAAGCTTAAGAGGCCATATCGCGGTCGGCCACAACCGCTACTCAACTTCCGAGGGCACCGGCCTGGCGCACGCCCATCCGATAGTAATTGACCACAAGCTGGCTTTGGTGCATAACGGCAATTTGCCTTCAGTTACCGCCCTGATTGAATTTTTAAAAGACAAGGGCGTCGAAACCCAGGGCTGTTCGGATTCGGAACTAATGGCTTACGCGATCGCCTGGTATTTAGATCAGGGGAAAAATTTGGAAGAGGCAGTTTTAGCTGCCTTTCCTTTATTTACGGGGGCTTTTTCCGCTTTAGCGATGACTTGCGATTCGCTCGTTGCTTTCCGCGACCAGTGCGGTATCCGGCCATTTTCCTTAGGCCGGCTGAATGGCGGATACGTTTTTGCCTCGGAAACTTGCGCTTTCAAACTTATCGGTGCCGAATTTTTAAGAGAAATTAATCCCGGGGAAATAGTCGCTGTGTCTGAAGGCGGCTTGAAATCAATCCAGGCGGCGCCGTCCAATCCAAAAATCGACATTTTCGAATTTGTATATTTTTCCCGGCCGGATTCGGAAATTTGCGGCAAGCTGATTTACGAAGTCCGGCGAAATTGCGGCTTGACGCTCGCTAAAGAAAACCCGCTTGAAGCCGATATAGTCATTCCGGTTCCCGAAACCGCTATCCCGGTCGCTATCGGCTATTCCAAAGGCACCGGCATTCCTTTTGAAATGGGGCTAATCAAAAATCGCTATGTCCACCGCACTTTTATCGAACCGGACCAGCATACCCGCGACCTGGGTGTCCAGATGAAACTAATCCCTTTAGCCAATGTGCTTAGGGGCAAGCGAGTGGTAGTAATCGACGACTCGATTGTCCGGGGAACGACTACCCAAAAACTTACCCAAGCCTTGTTCGACGCCGGCGCCAAAGAAGTCCATATGATTATTTCTTCTCCGCCGGTTAAATATCCGGATTTTTACGGCATTGATACGCCAAAGCAGGAGAAATTAATCGCTTCGAAAAAAACCGTTCCGCAAATCCGGGAATTTTTAGGCGCCACTTCCCTTTACTATTTATCCTTAGCCGGACTCATCGAATCCATCGGATTGCCGGCCGATAATTTTTCCACCTCCTGCTTTACCGGAATTTACCCGATAGACTTAAAAGAGCGCGCCAAAGATTACCGGCATCCGAGTTCATCCCTTGTATAAAAAATATTAAATATGAAGATAGCAATGCTCATTTCCGGCGGCGGAACGACGATGGCCTCGATTATCACTGCCGCAAAAGAAGGTCGGCTAAAAAACATCCTTCCGGCATTAGTAATTGCTTCGAGGCCTGAAGCGGGCGGCATTGAAAAAGCTTTGAACCTTGGAATTTCCAAAGAGGACATAGTGGTAATTCGGCCGAAAGATTTTCTAACGCGGGAAGAGTTCGGCCGAAAGATAATTGATGAGTGTAAAAAACGCGGTGTTGAATTTATCGGCCAATACGGCTGGCTGCCCTTAACGCCGGCGAATGTAGTAAAAGAATATGAAGGCATGATCATTAACCAGCATCCGGTTCCCCTAGATCCCGGCCGACCCGATTTCGGCGGCAAAGGCATACATGGCCGGGCGGCAGTCTGTGCCCGGCTTCTCTTCGTAAAAAAAACCAACCGCGATTGGTGGAACGAAACTATTGCCCACAGGGTAGAAGAAGAGTATGACAAGGGCGCGGTAGTGAAAGCGTTACGGGTACCTATCCTGACCGACGACACCGTGGAATCCCTTTATAATGAAAGAATTTTTCCATCTGAGTATAAAACGCAAATTCAAACTTTGCAGGACTTTGCGGACGGAACAGTTAAAGAAATAGTGCGAACCGAGCCTTTAGTAAAACCGGAGGAATACGGGATTTTGGAACAATGCAAAAAGGAAGCGATTGAATTATATCCGCACGGATAGAAGTTAAAATAATTTCTGTCCGCTCGCAAAGAGAAAAATTTAGGATTTTAAATAAAATTTACGGACAAATTTTCAAACTCCCCGCCCTAGGCGGATCAAACAGTGAAAATTTGTTGCCTCAATTTTATTTAAAATCTAATCTAAATTTTTCTAATGCTCGCATTCAGAAATTATTTAAACAAGAAACAATATGGCAAAAGTACTAATAATCGGTGGAGGAGGTAGGGAACACGCGATTGCCTGGAAATTAAAGCAGTCGCCGAAAGTCGATAAAATTTATATCGCGCCGGGAAATGCCGGTACGGCCGCCTTAGGTGAAAACGTAGCCTTAGCTTCGACCGACCTTCAGGGCCTCGTTAAATTCGCGAACGAAAATAATATTGACTTAACGGTAGTCGGCCAGGATGACCCTTTGGCTTTAGGCGTAGTGGACGCTTTCCAGGAGGCGGGATTAAAAATATGGGGACCGACAAAAGCGGCCGCGCAAATCGAAGCTTCAAAAGCTTTTGCCAAAGACTTAATGGCCAGGCAAAAAATTCCTACGGCCGAGTATAAGACTTTCACTGATTATGACGCGGCCTTTAAATATATAAACGAAAAAGGGGCGCCAATCGTTATAAAAGCCTCTGGTCTAGCCCTTGGCAAAGGCGTAACTGTTTGCCAGACCCTGGAACAGGCCGAAAAGGCGCTAAAAGAATCAATGGTTGATAAAGTTTTTGGCGAATCAGGTGCTACGGTGGTAATAGAAGAATGTTTAACCGGCCCGGAGTTTTCGGTCCATGCTTTTTGCGACGGAAAGAACTACAAGCTTTTCCCGACTGCCCAGGACCATAAGCCGGTTTTTGACGACGGTAAGGGGCCGAATACCGGGGGCATGGGTACAATCGCGCCCGTGCCGTGGGTAACTCTGGAAATGATGGATAAAGTCGCGAAGCAGGTGGTCGAGCCGATCTTGGAAGGCTTAAAAAATGCCGGAGCGCCGTTTGTCGGGTTGATTTATCCCGGGATGATGGAAACTAAAGACGGATCAAAAGTCATTGAATTCAATTGCCGCTTAGGCGATCCGGAAACTCAAAGTTATATAAGACTACTAAAAACTGACTTGTATGACATATTTGAAGCGTCGGTGAACGGCAAACTGGCAGAAATGGAAATCGAATGGTATCCGGGCTTTGCCTGTTGCGTTGCCTTAGCCTCGGGCGGTTATCCGGGACCATATGAAAAAGGTAAAGAAATTACTGGGATTGAAGAGGCGGAAAAGATGGCCGACGTAATTGTTTTCCATGCCGGATCAAAACTGGATAACGGACGGGTGCTGACGAACGGCGGAAGAGTGCTCGGGGTAACGGCCACGGCCGATACTTTGCGCGGCGCCTTAGATAAAGCTTATGTGGCCATAAAGTTAATAAACTTCGAAGGCATGCATTACCGAACGGATATCGGGAAGAAATCATTAGAATCCTAAGCTTAACTTTATGATTAAACTTGTCGCCTTTGACTGGAACGGCACCTTGCTTTCCGATACCCGCGCCTGCTGGGAAGGAGCCAACGAAGAATTAATGGCGGCTGGCGTAAAGCCGATGAGCCTGCAAAGATACCGGCAGACTTTTACCATTCCTTTCATCGACTGCCTGGTAAAAAACGGGGTGGAGCGAAAGTATGTATTGAAAAACAGCGAGAAACTATCTAACGCCTTTCATAGCTATTATGAGCCCCGGGCGGCTAAATGCCGGACCCGCGGAGGCGTAAGGGAAGTTCTTGCTTGGTTGAAAAAAAACCGTATCCAATCCATGATTTATAGTAATCACACTATCGTCGGCATTACCGCCCAGCTTAAAAGATTAAAGATCGGGCATCACATGGACGTAGTTTTAGCAAACGGAACGAAACAAGGGGCGCTGCATAAAAAAGGTAAAGGGCAAAAATTAAATGATTATGTCAAACGGCATAAGTTAAAACCAAGCGAAGTAATTTCGGTCGGTGACACAGAAGAAGAAATTGAAATCGGCAAACACTACGGTTATCATACTGTCGCCATAACCGGCGGCTATAATACTATTGCCCGGCTTAAAAAACATAAACCGGATTTTTTAATCCATAACATGAAAGAGTTGATCGGAATTATTAATAAATTAAATAGAAAATAGAATTTTCAAAAATATTATGAAACCACTTGTCGGTATATTAATGGGGTCTGATTCTGACTTGGGCGTGATGCAGGAAGCGGCAAAAGTACTGAAAGAATTCGGCGTGGGTTATGAAATAACGGTCTGTTCGGCCCATAGGACGCCGGACCGGGCGCATCAGTATGCCGCGACAGCTCATGCCCGCGGTCTGAAAGTTATTATTGCCGGAGCCGGAGGAGCGGCGCACTTAGCTGGAGTGATTGCGGCTTCAACAGTGTTGCCAGTTATTGGCGTGCCGATCCATTCAAAATTGGATGGCCTTGATTCCTTACTTTCAACACTGCAAATGCCGTCCGGCATTCCGGTCGCGACCGTAGCGATCGACGGCGCGAAAAACGCGGGGATACTGGCGGTGGAGATTTTAGCCACTTCAGATGATGGACTGACAAAAAAGCTGGTGGAATACAAAAAGAAAATGGCGGACGCGGTAGACATGAAGGCCAAAAATTTGAAAAAAAAGATTAAATAATAATTTATGCAAAAATCCGAATACGCGAAATCAGGAGTGGATTATACCGTTATGGAGCCGTTTAAGATGGCTATGATTGAAACCGGAAAAAAAACCTTGCACTTTCCCGAGAAGCGGGGAGTATATATCGTGAAAGACGCTATCCACGCCCACGGCGCGGTTTTCGAATACCGGGGAAAAGACCAGCCGATCTGGTGCAAAACCCAGGAAGACTTAGGCAATAAGAACTGGATTGCCGAGTGGATGTATCAAAACACCGGTAAAACTTATTACGATTCGATCGCGATTGACACAGCTCTCATCGTCGTAAACGACGTAATTGCCCAGGGCGCTATGCCGGTAGTTTTTAATGACCAGCTCGAAGCGTCGGGAAGCGAATGGTATGGCGACGAGAAACGGGCTAAGGATTTTGCCGCCGGATTACTAAAAATCTGCGAAGAAGTCGGGATGGCTTTACCGGCCGGCGAATCAGCCAGCTGTAAATATTTAATCAACCCCACTCCTCCGGTTAAGGAAATTGCGACTTTATCCGGTTCAGTGACCGGAATAATCGCGCCCAGGGAAAATTTAATAACCGGCCGGGACTTAGGGGCCGGAGACCATATTATTGCCGTTGCCTCTTCGGGCCTGCACGCCAACGGAATTTCCCTGGTCATAAGAAAGGCTCTGGAAATGCCGGAACAATTTTTAACCAAACTGCCTAATGGAAAAACCCTTGGCGAGGAAGCTTTGATTCCAACCCGCTCTTACGTTAAGCTAATTGAAACTTTACTGGAAAACAAAGTAAAAATAAACGCCCTGCTTCCGGGCACTGGCGACGGCGTCGGGAAAATCGCCTTTGATAAGCGCCCCTTAACTTATCGTCTCCATTCCTGGCTATCGATTCCTCCTTTGATGCAATATTTTCGGGAAACTCTGGGTGTGCCGATGAAAGATTGCCTAAAAACTTTTAATTGGGGAGCGGGCTATTATATTTATGCCTCACCTGATCAGATAAAACAGATTTTGGAAATCGGAAAAGAAGCCGGATACGAATTAGCTGATGTCGGAGTAGTTGAAGAAGGAAAAAGGCAGGTAATTTTTGAACCGGAAAATATAACTTTAGCGCCGCCGGGAGAATAATTTTATTATAAATATTGGCTATGGATAAAAGCGTAATCGAAAAAAATTTAAACAAGGTATTGGACCAAACCGATTTTAAAAATTTAGGCGAAAGGCGGCAGGGAAAAGCGAGGGATATTTACACCCAGCCGGATAAGATAATATTAATTGCCACTGACCGCTATTCAGCCTTTGATTACCGGAATCTGGCTCTTATCCCCTTTAAAGGCGAGGTCTTAACTCAAACCAGCCGCTGGTGGTTTGAGCGGACGGCTGACATCGTGCCTAATCATGTTATTGATTTTCCCGATCCAAGAGTGGTAGTAGCCAAAAAATGCCGGGTTATACCTTTAGAAATGGTTGTCCGCGGCTATATTTGCGGAGTGACCGACACTTCTCTCTGGACGCACTACCAAAAAGGCAAAAGGGATTTCGGAGATTTTATTTTGTCGGACGGAATGGTCAAAAACCAAAAACTGGAAAATCCGGTTTTAACCCCAACCACTAAATCAGAAGAGCACGACCGGCCGATTTCGGCCAAAGAAATTTTTGATGAAGGGATTGTTAGCGAAGAAGTGTGGAAAAAAATATCCTCGGCGTCCGTTAAGCTGTATGAGCGCGGCCTTAAGCTGGCTAACGAAAGAGGGTTAATACTGGTTGATACCAAATATGAATTCGGCATGGATGAGGAGGGAAATGTTATGCTAATTGATGAAATCCATACGCCGGACTCGTCCAGGTATTGGAAACTTAATACTTATAATGAAAGGTTCAGCGCCGGCCTTGAACCGGAATATTTTGACAAGGAGTTTTTAAGGCTTTGGTTTAAAGCCAATTGCGATCCGTATAATGATCCGGTTCTGCCTAAGGCGCCGGATGAGTTAGTAGCGGAAATTTCTTCCCGCTATATACAAATTTACGAGCAGATTAGCGGAGAGCAGTATAAAACCGATATAAAGACCCCGATTTTAGAAAGAATAGAAAAGAATCTTTCCGCCTACAGAATTTGAATTTCTTCACTAACATAATCTAGCGCCTCTAAGCGCATTATTAAATTTATGAAATCTTTGCAAAATATTTCACCGGTTGACGGACGCTACAAGAAATACACGGAAGCTCTTGCGCCGTATTTCAGCGAATACGCCTTATCAAAATATAAAGTACTGATGGAGTGCGAATATTTAATCGCTTTGTCGGAGACGCCGGGAATAAAAATGCGCGCCTTTTCCGGGAGCGAAAAAGCGCTCATAAGAAAGCTCTATAATGATTTTAGTCTGGAAGACGCCCAAATTATCAATGACATCGAGCTAAAAGGCTATAAAAATATTAAAGCTACTAACCACGACTTTAAAGCCATTGAGTATTTTCTAAAAGAAAAACTGGGGAAGACCAGCCTGAAAGATTCGCTCGAATGGATTCATTTTGGTTTGACTTCGGAAGACGCGAATAATATCGCTTACGGCTTAATGATTAGCGAGAGTCTGAAAGAGGTGATGATTCCGGCTTTGGAAAAAGTGATTATAGAGATTAAGGGATTGGTTAGGGCCGGCAAAGACGCTCCGATCCTCGCCCGGACGCACGGCCAGCCGGCATCGCCGACTACCTTTGGGAAAGAGTTTAAAGTTTTCGAGGCGCGCCTTAAAAGCGTGTTCGATAAAATAAAGAGTCAGCGGGTAATGTCTAAATTAAACGGCGCGACCGGAAACTATAATGCCCTGGTAGCGGCTTTCCCGAAAATCGACTGGATTAAATTTTCGCGGAATTTTATCGGGAAGCTAAATAAGCAAAGAAAAACTAACCTGGTAGTAAATTTATTTACTACCCAAATCGAATCGCATGACAGTTATGCCGAGCTTTTCAATATGGTGCGGAGGGTGAATACGATATTAATTGATCTGGACCAGGATATTTGGCGCTATATTTCTGACGGCTGGCTTGGGCAAAAACAAGTGGCCGGAGAAATCGGCTCATCCACTATGCCCCATAAAATCAATCCTATTTTTGTTGAAAATAGCGAAGGCAATTTAGGAATGGCTAACGCAATGCTTGATTTTTTTTCCATGAAGCTCCCGATTTCGCGCCTGCAAAGAGACCTTTCCGACTCCACAGTGCTTCGGAATATCGGCGCGGCCTTTGGGCACTGCCTTATCGGTTATAAATACTTAGGCCGTCAACTGGAACGGATTGTCATAAATAAGGATAAGGCCTTGGCTGATTTGGATAGCCACCCGGAAGTGATTGCCGAAGCGATCCAAACCATACTTCGGCGCGAAGGGGCGAGCATGCCTTATGAAAAATTAAAAGCTTTGACCCGGGGAAAAGAAGTGGCCTTGAAAGATTTTCAAGAATTCATAGACGGCCTCGAAATATCCGGCGAGGTCAAAATTGAATTAAAAAAAATCCGGCCGGAAAATTATCTCGGGCTGGCGAAAAAATTGTCGAAGATTTAAGAGAATAGAAACGAAGGACAATTAGCTCAGTTGGTTAGAGCGCACGCTTCACACGCGTGAGGCCGGAGGTTCGAGCCCTCCATTGTCCACTATTATTTTCTTTTCTTGATCCTTCTCCGGTCTTTAAAAAAAGGAGTTGCCATGACTTATAAAATATTCAGGGCGGTCGGTAATCGGTGCGCGGTTATTCTCGGATGCCTGGGTCTTCATCTCTCTGACAGCGAAGCCCTGGAACAGCTTCGCTTAAAAGGCTTCAAAAAAGTGGAAGTGGACCTTATAAGCCTGGCCCGGCAATGTATTGGCAAAAGCCAATTCGTCCGGGGCGCGAAGATGTGCCTGGCGCCGGAAATCATTGATTGCGCCAGTTTTACCAAATGGCTTTATGCTCACCTAGGCATTTGGCTGCCGCGGCGTTCAGTCCAGCAGAGGGACTTTGGATTTCCTATCGAGCTCAAATACATAGTCGCCAATGACCTGATTTTTACAACCGGCATAAAAAACTATAACAACGGCAATGACGGACACCGGATAGGACACGTCGGTATTGCGACCGGCGAGGGAACGATAGTCCACGCCGCAAGTAAAGAGCTAGGAATTATAGAGAGCCCCATCGAGAGCTTTGTAATTGAGGTCAAGTTCCGGGGAATCCGCCGCTATCTGCCAAAAGGTCTGCCGGTAATTACATTTGAAATTCCACCCGAAATTGAAGTCGAAACTTCTGACGACATAAAGTGGCTTTTGATGCCAGCTTCTTGACCGACCGTATCAGCAAAAAACCCAATACAAAACGAGGATTTATCACCCTCGTTTTTTCTATCTAATCTATTATTTAGTTATCACTTTATCAATCAGCCCGTACTTCTTCGCTTCTTCCACGTTCATAAAATTATCCCGGTCCGTATCCTTTTCAATCGTCGCGAGTTTTTGGCCGGTATGGGTAGCTAAAATATTATTCAAGCGGTCTTTTAATCTTAAAATCCGTTCCGCTCCGATCTTGATATCCGTGGCCTGCCCCTCAATTCCGCCCATGATTTGGTGGATCATAATTTCCGAATTAGGCAGGGCAAATCTTTTTCCTTTAGCTCCGGCGGCGAGTAGAAACGCACCCATCGAAGCGGCTAAGCCGACACAGATCGTCGAGACATCCGGCTTGATATATTGCATAGTGTCGTAAATCGCGAGTCCTGACGAAACCGAACCGCCCGGAGAGTTAATATAGAATTTAATTTCCTTTTCCTGGTCTTGGGCGGCTAAAAATAAAAGCTGGGCGATTACGATATTAGCGACATGGTCGTTAATCGGCTCGCCTAAGAAAATTATCCGGTCTTTTAAAAGCCGGGAATAGATATCATAGGCTCGTTCGCCATGGGTTGATTTTTCGATTACGGTTGGTATTAATGGCATAATTTTTTCTTAAGATTATCTTAGCTTTAGATTATTAAAAACAAATTAACTGTCCCAGTAAATACGCAAAAAACCTAAACATTCTTCTTTTAAGACTTTACCTCACCTGCGGCTACTTGTCAAAACTGTCGAAAAATTGTACTAAGAATTGCAAAAAAAATCATTTTGGTTTATATTAATAGTACAGCTTGAAGTGGCAGCTATTTTATCAGCTGATTTTTTTATAGCAATTTTATAGCGTTCATTCAAATTATATATATTCTTACTTTTGGCATTACCTGCCGGATCTTTTCGGCAGTTTGCCCTTGTCGCTGATCGCCCAACGCTCACCTTGAAAGGAGGAGATAGGAGCGGACTTGGAATTACCACCGACGAATAGGCGATGGCGATAAGGCGTAACAAGGCCTCCAGGTGGAGGCCCGGGGTTTTTGCGGGGCTTTTGTGTTTCACGGATTTAGGGGGCTGGATTATTTTGAGCCAGCCCCCGCCTACCAAAGAGATGGAGATGACCTATGAAAACGTTCTGGGGAATGCCTTGTGCATTCCAAATCGACTTGCTGGTGACGCCGCCAATGCTGTGCGTCCCCAACATGCCCGGAAAGACACGCCAGAGCCTACAGCTGGGCCATAGCGCGACCGATCACGACACTCTCAAACCCACCAAACTCATGCGGCGGTCCGATGTCGTCATCGCGTTCACCGACGCTTCCGTGGACACCAAAAACATCGCGAATACCTTTAAGATAAAAATGTGCAGCGGATGCGGCGGGAACAGGCCGGGTCAGATCGGAAATGAGCGAGCTTTTAAGCTGGTGGAAAAAAAATAAAAAAAGCCGGCAACACCCCTTGGCCCTGGCCGCGGACTTTCATCAGCGCTTTGAGCTTATTCATCCCTTTTCCGACGGCAATGGCCGGGCCGGACGATTAATCTTTAATTATATCTTACTGCGGTACGGCTATCCGCCAATTCTCTTTTTATACCAAAACCGGCAATCTTATTTTAGCGCTTTAAGCCAGGCTGACGAAGGAAAAAAAAATAAATGGCACTGGCAAGTAATTAAAGTCTACAAAGACAGCGTTAGGTGGCTTCTAAAGGAAATGGAATAATCTAATTCTTTGCGCTTGACATTTATATTACGTTTTGTTATGCTGTACATATGAGTACAGTAAAAATAAACGTAAAACAAAACCGATTTGCCTTGCTCGCCCGTCTGAATGAGGAGATTTTTCATATTGATGACTTACAAAATTTATGGAACATTAGAGAAAAAAATACTCTCCACACTACTCTTAAAAGATATGTCGATCAGGAGCTTTTGTATAGGATTTACCGGGGTTTTTATTCCCTTAAACCGCTTGATAAAATTGACCCTTATTTATTAGGAATAAAAGCTTTGCACGGTTATGGTTATGTAAGCACGGAAACAATACTGGCTAAAGAGGGAATTATCAGCCAAAATCTTGATAAAATAACTTTAATAAGCAGCCAGTCAAGACGCTTTTCCCTGGCCGGCCGCAACTACTATTCAAGGAAGCTCGACGATAAATTCTTATTTAATCCGGCCGGGCTTCTAGAAAAGGCTGGAGTAAAATCCGCGGCTCTGGAAAGGGCGGTCGCCGATCTTCTTTACTTTAACCCCCGCTTTCATTTTGACGGAAAAATAATGATTGACTGGAAAAAAGTTAAAAATCTCCAGAAAGAAATCGGCTATCCGCCAACCTCAAAGCGGTATTAGAGATTTTAATAACGGCCTTCATGCCGCTTAAAAAATATGATTTTACCGAGCTCCAAAGACGCAGTCCATAAAGCCTGGCTTTACCGCCTGCTTTCGGCCATAGCCGAAGATAGCTTTTTAACCGGGGCTTTATATTTTAAGGGCGGAACTTGCGCGGCTATGCGCGGGCTCTTGGACCGTTTTTCCATTGACCTGGATTTTGATTTACTGGCGCGGGGAGATGAGGCGGTAAAAGTAAGAAAAAATCTGGAAAAAATTTTTCTTAATCTCGGGCTGGAAATAAAAGATAAAAGCCGAAATGTTCCGCAATACTTCTTAAGATATCCGGCCGGCGCCGAGGAGAGAAATACTCTTAAAATAGACATAACTACCGATCCGCCGGAAAGTAATAAGTATGAGCCAGTCCGGCTTAACGATATTGACCGGATAATGAATTGCCAGACCGTAGAGACAATGTTTGCTAATAAGCTTGTGGCCTTAATGGACCGCTTTGAAAAAAATAACTCTATTGCCGGCCGTGATTTATATGATATCCATTATTTTTTTCTCCGCGGTTTCCGTTATAACGATAAAGTTATCGCGGAAAGAAGAAAAACCGGGATTAAACAATTTTTTTCCTCACTCATAAGCTTTGTAGAAAAAAATATCAGTCTTACGATTATTGATCAGGATTTAAACGTTTTACTGCCTTACGATAAATTCATTAAAATTAGAAAAAACTTAAAATCTGAAACGCTTATTTTTCTAAAAGACGAACTTAAGAGATTGGGCGAATCCAAAAATTTATCTTAATTGCTTAACCATATAACTATCTTTCAGCCTGTACCCTTGCCTTTTATAATACCCCCTCACCCCTACCCCGGAAATTATCATCATTTTTTTGAACCCACAATTCCGAGCGATTTTTTCCGCTTCCATTAACAATTTCTTTCCTAAGCCGGCATGCTGTACCTGGCCTTCTTTGCCGATTTGGGTTAATTCGCCGTAGACATGTAATTCGCGGATCATGGCCGAATTAAAAATTCCATTATTCTCGCCCGACAATCTTAACCGGCAAAACCCATAAAGCGTTTTTTTGTCTTTTGAATCAGCGCTTAAAAAATATTCTTCTCCGCCCGAAGCCTTGTATTTAATAACATTTAATTTCCAGGCTTTTGCCGGCCGCTCTTTAGCTTCCCGACAGCGGATGCAATGGCACTCCACGCCTAAGTCTTTCATAATCTGCCGCAAATTAGTAATTTTATTGCCAGCCATGATTGATTCCCCTGGAATGTCGCGGATCAGGCGGATAATACGCACGTAAGGCGGAACAGCTTTTTTGCAGTCAATGATCAGCTGGCGCAAAACTTTATCCGAATAGGGTTTGTATTTTCCCTGTTTCCACCATTTATATAATAAACTGCCGCGCGTTACCACGGTCGGGTAAAATTTAATCTGGTCTGGCTGGAATCGCGCGTCGCAAAACAGCCTCTTGAACATTGCTAAATCTTTTTTAGCGGTCGATCCAGGAAGCCCGGGCATTAAATGATAAGTTACTTTAAAGCCAAAATCTTTTAGTAGCTTTGTCGCTTTAGCTATTTCCGCGACGCCATGGCCGCGCTTATTTTGTTTTAAAATTTTATCATCAATCGCCTGGACGCCAAGCTCCACCCGGGTGCATCCGAGTGCGCGCATCTCCCATAACTCTTTTTCATTTATATAATCTGGCCGGGTTTCTAGGGTCAGCCCGATAATATTATATCCAGCTTTCTCGTTTTTCTTTTGCTCTTTTTCCAGATCGGCTTTCAGCCTAGATAACTGAAGTTTTGAATTGAATTTTTTTTCTGTTTTATTTAACGTCTTCTGTCCGCTATATTCATTCGCCGCCCTGAAGCACTCTTTGGTATACCAATATTTGTAGTTTACGGGCAATACGCTCCAGGTTCCGCCGATAACAATGATCTCAATTTTAGTTGGATTATGTCCGTTGGCTTCCAAAGCGCGTAGGCGCAGCTGAACTTGCAGATAAGGATTATAGTCGCACCGGATCGCCCGCATTACGGCTGGTTCATTCGATAGATAGCTTTGGGGGACGTTTTTTTCCGTCGGGCAATAGGCGCATTTACCCGGACAAGGATAAGGCATAGTTAGAACCGCTACTGGCGCGATCCCGGACATGGTCCTTACCGCCCGTTTACGCAGCAGGCGTTTTAACATGACATGTTTGACTCCGCTATTTCGCAACTCATTTAATATATCGGAATTTTTTAGTATCGGCATTCCGAACATTTTGGAAATTTTCCTTTTAGCCAGCATTAAATCCGCCTGATTTTTTATATCAGAATTATCCAGTAGATATTTTACGATTTCCTTTTTATTGGTCTCTGCCTTTGACATATCCTAAATTAATGCCCATAATTACTTAAAACCGTTGCTATTTTAAATGAAAGGGGGTGAGTTTCTTGGCAAGGAGAAAGGAAAATTTTTGCAGAAAAAGGGGGACGCCAGCGGTAAATAACTGTTTGGCTACAGAGCCTGGTTTCATAGGCTCCTGCGTTCACGCTGATCACTACAAAAAGGGCAGGAAATTCTGCTTCTGGCGTATCGAAGGGGAAAACAGCACACTCTGTCTTTCCCCAGACGCTGAAAAAGCCGCCGCCCTTGCATAACGCAAGGAATCACGTCATAGGCCGGGCACCTCAAAGCCCGGTCTTCTTTTTTTCATTGATTTTTAATCTGCTTATTGCTAAGATAAAGGCAAATAAGCTCATGCTTTTCCTGACGGCCATTCCTGGCCCAGCCGGGAAAACAGCATCTTAACTTCTTTAAATATTCTTATAATTAAACCATAAAATTATGAGAAAATCAATATTAGCGCTAACTCTGTTTTTTGCCTTTTTTCTTGTCCTGCCGATTAAGGCCTCGGCCTATGAATTAAAGAAAGGGGACGCGGTTACCATCCCTAAAGACCAGATTATAAACGACAACCTTTACGTCGCCGGGTCAAGCATTACGATTGAAGGCCGGATCCGGGGAGACGTCTTTTGCGTCGGCCAAAACATTAATATCAAGGGGCCGGTTGAAGGCTCGGTTTTTTGCGCCGGGCAGTCGATTAACCTGGACGGCCCGGTTTCCGGTTCAGTCCGCGTTGCCGGCAATACGGTTAATATTAATAGCATAGTCGGCCAAAACGTTGATGTTTTTGGCGCGGCTGTTAATTTGGGAAGTAACGCCAAAGTCGGCTGGGATATGCTAATCGGCGCCGCGGGCGCTAATATAGACGGCCAAATCGGTAAAGATCTGCACGGCGGCGGAGCTAACGTAATTATTAACGGCAAAGTCGGGAAAAACGTCAATTTAGCTTTGGGTGAAAAGAATTCCAGCCTAACCTTGGGCGACAATGCGGAAATTAAAGGAAACCTTACCTATAAAGCGCAAAAAGACGCGTCTATTTCTTCCAAGGCTAAAGTCGCCGGCAAAACAGAGAGAAAGGAATATAATAAAGGCGACTGGCAAGGGAGGGCCGTTGGCCGAATCGTCGTCTGGGGTCTTTTATTCTCCATCTTCTCGGCCATCCTCATCGGCTTGGTCTTAATCGGCTTATTTAAAAAACCGGTTATAACAATAAGCGGCGTGATGCAGGAAAAAATCTCTTCTTCAATCGGCATAGGTTTTTTGACTATAATTTTAGGTCCAATCGCGTTAATCCTTCTTGCCCTAACAGTGGTCGGCATCCCCTTGGCTTTAATTTTGCTGGCCCTTTGGCTTATCTCGTTGGCGGTCAGTAAAGTAATGGCCGGAATTTTCATCGGCCGGATCTTAATCCAAAAATATTGGCCGGCGAAAAAGGATTCCCTAACCTGGCAGATGATTATCGGTATCCTCATCTTTACCCTGATTGCCATTATTCCGTTTATCGGCTGGCTCTTGGCTTTCATCGCCGTCTGCTGGGCCTTTGGCGGTATGCTAATCGCCTATAGAAAATCCCGAGCTTAGAAATTTAGTTCATAAAATCCCCGTCCTCCGCCCGAAGCTCGGGCGGACGGGCGGGGATTTGCATTTAGCCTTTTATTCGTGTAAATTTAGAATATTGAAGTTAACTATATTCGTATGAAAATCAATCCGGGAATTTTCAAAGCTTACGATATCCGCGGCGTTTACGGAAAAGATTTTGACGAGGAGCTCGGGCTAAGACTGGGCGCGCAATTTGTCCAAATGAGGAAAAAAGAGCTTAGGAAAGAAAAGCTCCAGATCGTTGTCGGCATGGACATGCGGATTTCTTCTCCGGCGATTAAAGAAAAGCTGATCCAGGGCATTATCGGCGCCGGGGCGGACGTTATTGATATTGGCCTCGCTTCCACTCCGACCTTTTATTTTGCCGTAGCTAATTACGGCTATGACGGCGGAATTTTAGTTTCGGCTTCGCACAACCCGGCCGAATATAACGGCTTTAAAATGGTACGTGAAAGGGCGATTCCGGTTTCCGGCGATTCCGGGATATATGAATTAAGAGATAAAATAATGGCGTCGGCCGATAATCCGGTTGAAAGCGTCCTAGAGGAGAATAAGGGCAAGGTGGTTTTAAAAAATGAAGTTTTAGCCGATCAGGTTAAGCATGATTTAGCTTTTTGCCGCTCGCCGAAAATCAAGCGTTTTAAAATAATGATTGATCCGGCCAATTCAATGGGCGCGCAGTACTTTGACGAATTATTTAAGTATATTGATACTAATTTGGTCCGCATAAACTGGGAATTAGACGGATCTTTTCCGGCCCATGAAGCCGACCCCTATAAGGAGGAAAACCTTATCCAAATTTCTAAAAAAATAGTTGAAGAAAAAGCCGATTTAGGCATCGCCACCGACGGCGACGGCGACCGGATATTTTTTATTGACGACCAGGGAGTAACCGTCGAACCGGGAATTGTCCGGGCAATACTTTCAAAAATATTTTTACGGGATAATCCGGGCGCGAAAATTTGCTACGACATCCGGCCGGGCCGTATCACGCAAGACACAATCACGGAAAACGGCGGCGTGCCCGTTGTCACCAAAGTCGGCCATTCGTTAATTAAGGAACAGGGAATAAAAGAGAACGCGGTTTTTGCCGGCGAATCTTCCGGGCACTATTACACCAAAATGGAATTTGGCTTTTTCGACACTCCGCTCATTGCCACCCTGCTAATCTTAAAAGAATTGTCTGATTTTGACCGGCCACTGTCCGAATATATAAGACCCTTTAAAAGATATTTCCATTCGACTGAAATTAATTCTAAAGTGGCGAGCGTTCCGGCGGTTTTGGAAAAAATAAAGGAGCTTTATAAAGACGCGCGGATTAATGAGCTGGACGGTGTTACTATTGAATACGACGACTGGTGGTTTAATGTCCGCGGGTCTAACACCGAGCCAGTCATCCGCTTAAATCTTGAGGCTAGGTCAATAGAGCTGATGGAAAATAAGCGGGACGAGGTATTGAGAATAATCCGCGGTTAAAATATCCGAGCGCGTTATTAATAACAGAATCATGCCATGAGCACTCTTCACGCCCTTATCTTCGGTTTAGTCGAAGGCATTACCGAGTTCTTGCCAATTTCTTCGACCGGCCATCTAATGCTTACTTCCATAGTTTTGGGCCTTACCCAAACTGACTTTTTAAAAACCTTTGAAATCTCTATCCAATTAGGCGCTATCCTTTCGGTAGTCGTCCTTTACTGGCGCCGTCTCCTTACCAACTGGGAAGTGATGAAGCGGATTGCGATGGCTTTCATCCCGACCGGAATTATCGGATTTTTCGTTTATAAGACCGTAAAAAATTTACTTTCCAATATTTCTATTGTCCCTTGGACGCTTCTTATCGGCGGAATCCTTCTTATCATTTTTGAACTTTGGCATAAAAAAAGGCCAGAGGTTTCGGAACAAAAGTTAGAAGACATCTCTTACGCCAAATATTTTCTGGTTGGCGTTATCCAGTCGGTTTCCATGATCCCGGGCGTATCCCGCTCAGCCGCCACGATTATCGGCGGACTGGGTTTGGGCTTTAGCCGGAAAAATATCGTGGAATTTTCTTTTCTTTTAGCCGTCCCGACTGTCCTCGCCGCCACCGGCTACGACTTATTAAAAAATGCCAGCGCTTTTTCCGCTTCCCAATTCAACTCCCTGGCTATCGGTTTTGTCGCGTCATTCATCACCGCCTTACTTGCCATAAAATTCTTAATGAGTTATATCCAAAAACACAGTTTTATCGCTTTTGGAATTTACCGGATTGCCATTGCCATATTATTTTTATTGGCCATCCTCTAATTTATTAATTTCACTTAACGGGCAAGCAGTACTATGAACAAAACTAACTGCTGGGAACTTTTACAATGCGGCCGCGAGCCGGGCGGCTTAAAAGTCCATGAGCTTGGCTATTGTCCAGTGGCCCAGGACGGGATTGGCGAGGGAATTAACGGCGGCCAAAACCGGGGCCGGATTTGCTGGGCCGTAGCCGGAACCTTTTGCGGGGGCGTTGTCCAGGGAACCTTTGCCAAGAAGAGAGAAACTTGCGCTCTGTGCCCGCATTATTTAATGGTGCAGGATGAGGAGGGTAAAAATTTTATCAAACTTTTACCTGGCCAGAAAGATACCAAAAATAGAAAATTATAACCTGCCTTCGCGGTTTGAATTTAAAATCTTACGTACCAAAAACCCCTCAAAAAATGAGGGGATTTTTTTGTGGCTGGGGAGAGGCTCGAACTCTCGACCTTGGCGTTATGAGTGCCACGCTCCCCGCCCGTACCGAACGGTACGTTCGGGCGGGTAACCAGCTGAGCTATCTTAGATTAAGTGTGTGGCTGGGGAGGGGATCGAACCCTCGACCTTAGCGTTATGAGTGCTACGCTCTAACCAGCTGAGCTACCCAGCCATATTTAATTTTCTTTGTGCGCCCGGCAGGAGTCGAACCCACACCACTTGGTCCGAAGCCAAGCACTCTATCCATTGAGCTACGGGCGCGCTTTGCGGGAAATGTTCGCGCAATACTTATTAACACAAACTCGTCATTTATAAATAGCCCCGATACCGGGACTATTTTGATATTAGAACAAAATCTCTCAAAAAGTCAAATCTAGCTGCTTTTTTAAGCGATTCTCTTTTTCCGCACTTTTATCTCCCTTTTAAAGCGTCCTTCAAGGTTTTACCGGTTTTAAACTTGGCGACCGTCACTTCCGGAATCTGAATCCTTTCGTTAGGCTTTTGCGGATTAACTCCGCCGCGGGAATGGCGCTTTCTCGGAATAAAAGTTCCGAAGCCGGCGATGCGGACTTCATTTCCGGCCTTGAGTTCGCTGATGATGATTGTCACCAAGGCTTCAAGCATGGACTCGGCCTGTTTTCTTGTTGCCGGGGCTTCAGCTGCGATTTTTTCGATTAGTTGGGCTTTGTTCATAATTGATATGAGCGGGTCCGCACGCTGACAGCGTGCGGACGAGCGAATAAAATTATATCATTGATATATTGAATTACTTTATTTCTACGAACTCCGTTATCCTTTTTATAGACTTGGCTTTTCTGGTTTTCTCGTCAATCGCAATTACCACCGCGTTGAATATCGCCCGCCCCCTATCCGGAATAACGTGGGCGCGGCTGATGCCATCCAAATAGGTCTCCAAAACTTTTTCTTTTTCCACTCCAATTATCCCGTCGGCGAACCCAGCCATTCCGGCATCCGTAATATACGCCGTTTTATTTTTCGTAATTTCTTCGTCCGCGGTTTGGACATGAGTATGCGTCCCTATCACTGCCGAAACCCTTCCGTCAAGGTAATTTTTCAAAGCAACTTTTTCCGAAGTGGCTTCAGCGTGGATATCAATAATTATAGCAGAAAGGTTTTTAGCAGGCAAGCTAGGATTAGCTAAAATTCTATCTACCTCGCGGAAGGGGCAATCGTATGGAGTTTTGAAGAAAACCCGGCCGATTAAATTTATAATCAGAACTTTAAATTTGTTTTTTTTCAAAACAAAGAATCCTTTTCCCGGCGCCGATTGCGGCCAATTAGCCGGCCGTAAAATCGGTAAGTCAGACGGATATACATTCTCCAAACTTTTTTCCCGGTCAAAGGCGTGATCGCCGCCGGTAAAAAAATCGATTCCAGAATCCATCAACTCTTTAATCGTTGCTTCGGTAACGCCTTTGCCATGCGCAATATTGTCGGCATTGGCGATTACCAAATCGATTTTATTTTCTTTTTTTATTTTCGGCAAAAGTTTGGCAATGGCTTCCCGCCCGACTCTGCCCGACACGTCGCCGATAAAGAGAACCTTTAACATAGATTAACAATTATCAATTATAAATTTTCAATTGATCATTGGAAATTTATAATTGATTATCTCGCATATTCGGTTACCCGCATCTCGCGGATGACGTTCACTTTTATTTCACCCGGATATTTTAATTCTTCCTCGATTTTTTTGGCGATGTTTCTTGCCATATTATAGGATTCGACGTCGGATACGGTTTCTGGGGTAACGAAGATTCGGACTTCCCGTCCGGCTTGTATTGCAAAAGCTTTTTCCACCCCTTCAAACGAGGTGGCAATCCGCTCCAGTTCTTCTAACCGCTGGATGTAGCGCTCATAAGTATCCGACCGGGCGCCCGGCCTTGAAGCCGAAATGGCATCCGCCACCTTTACAATCACCGCCACCAAGCCTTTAGGCCGGTCGTCATGATGGGTTTCAATCGGATCGATAATTTCTTGGGGCAGGTTGAATTTACGGGCAATATCCCGGCCGATTTCCGGATGAGTGCCCTTAACTTCATGGTCAACGGCTTTGCCGATGTCGTGCAAAAGTCCGCTCTTTTTCGCTAAAGTTACGTCGGCTCCGAGTTCCGAAGCTAAAAGCGTTGCCAAATGCGCTACTTCTACCGAGTGGTGCAAAGCGTTTTGGCCATAGCTGGTCCGATACTTGAGCCTTCCTAAAATTTGCACTAATTTAGGATCAAAGCCGGTTACGCCGACGTCAAACATAGCTTCTTCGCCGGCCTTTTTAATATCAATCGCCAGCTCCCGCTTTGATTCTTCAATCGCGTCTTCAATTTTAGTCGGATGAATCCGGCCGTCTAAAATTAGCTTGTCTAATGTCCTTTTGGCAATATGCCTCCTAATCGCGGAAAATCCGGAAACCGTAATGGCGTTTGGCGTATCGTCAACGATTATTTCGGTTCCGGTCAATTTTTCGATAGTTTTTATATTCCGGCCTTCGCGCCCGATAATCCGGCCCTTCATTTCGTCTGACGGCAAATCAACGACCGTCGTCGTTACTTCCGGAGTATAGGAGGAAACGAGCCTTTGCATCGATTCGGCCATTATGCACCGGGCTTTTTCTTCCCAAATTTCTGTCGCTTCGCATTCTAATTTCTTAATCCGAATCATTAAGTCCTCTTTTGATTCTTCCTCAATTTTTTTATACAGCACTTCGCGGGCTTCTTCTTTATTCATTCCGGCAATTTCCTCAAGTTTTTTGGTTTGCGCCTCCATAATCTCTTTCACTTTGGCCTTAACTTCTTCCACCCGGTTAACTTTGTCGTACAAAGCCTGCTGTTTTTCCTGCAGTTCCAAAAGCTTCTGGGAAAAAGTGCTTTCCCGTTTTTCTAAACGCGATTGCAGGCCTTTTAATTCCTGCCGGCGCCTTTCTTCATCCCGCTTGGCTTCTTCAATGATTTTTAAAGCCTTGTCCTGGGCTTTGAGTAAAACTTCCGTGTGTTTGGATTTGGCTTCGGTTAAAATCTTTTCCGCTTTGTCTTCAGCCCCTTTGGTTCTCATGGCCTGCCGCTTTTTCATGGCAAAATAGCCAACAAAAAAACCGCCAACAGCCAGAATTAATCCGATTAAATATTCCATAGTCTTTAATTCCGCGTTTAGAGGTTTGGTGTGAACTGTTTATTAACAGTTGTTTGATTCAGTTTTCAACTTTTGAGAATTACTTTTTGGCCAAAGCAAAATTAAGCAAATTGGCTTTGCCCGAAAGGAGATTTTGATAGACCCGCCCGTACCGAACGGCACGTTCGGGCGCGGTAATTAGCATTTTGGCTAAAGTTTTGAAGATTTGGCTAATTATAGCTTTATAATTCTCAAATAATTTCATACCCGATTCCGAATTTTCCTCTAAAAACAGAACAATAATAAATTACTACTTAAAAGCTACCATATCGCCCGCTTCTTGGCAAGCTTGAAAATCAAGCGAGTTGACTAAACCCTCTTTTTCCCGTAAACTTAAATAAAATTAAGCGCTCATGGGTCTGCTTTTATGCATGTCCGGGGCTAAAATATCAACCATGAATATCTCCGAGCTAGCCAGAAGACTCCGAATCAACCCAGTCGAGCTAAGGGAAAAACTGCCTCTGCTCGGGATTCATATTGGACTAAAAGCCATTAAAATAGACGATCATACGGCCCAAAGGATCATCCGCGAATGGCCCCAGCTAATGAGGAGGCTAAACCAATCAATTCTGCCCGGTGAAATGGATAAGGCCCAAGCCCAGAGCGCGGAGAAAAAGAAGGTTTTGATTCCGCGGCAAATTAAAGTCCGGGAGTTTGCTGATTTGGCGCAACTGCCGGTTTCTAAAGTACTGGCCGAGCTCATGAAAAACGGGGTTTTTGTTTCCTTGAACGAAGAAATAGATTTTGATACGGCCGCTGTAATCGGCGCCGATCTTGGTCTGGAAATTGAGGCGCTCCCTGAAACCGAGGCCCATGCCGCGAAAGACAAAATATCCATTGATGATTTGATAAAAAAAGAAGTGGTCGGAGACTTAAAGCCCCGGCCGCCGGTAATCGTCGTTATGGGGCATGTTGACCACGGAAAAACCAAATTACTCGATGCCATCCGGCGCACTAACGTCGTCGACAAGGAAGCCGGAGGAATCACCCAGCATATCGGCGCTTATCAGGTGGAAAGGAAAGAGCGAAAAATTACTTTTATCGATACCCCCGGCCATGAAGCTTTTACAGCCATGCGTTCGCGCGGCGCTAAAGTGGCGGACATTGCCATTTTGGTTGTTGCCGCCGACGACGGGGTTATGCCCCAAACAACCGAGGCGTTCCAAATTATCAAAGCCGCCGGAGTGCCGTTTGTCGTCGCCATCAACAAAATCGACAAACCGGAAGCCGATATCAACAAAACCAAACAGGAGCTTTCGACAAAGTTAAATATCACGCCCGAAGACTGGGGAGGAAAAACCGTCGTTGTTCCGGTTTCAGCGAAAGTCGGAACCGGCATTGAAGAATTGCTAGACATCATACTGCTTACCGCCGATCTTGACCCGGAAAAGATTAAAGCCAATCCGGACACGGACGCGGTAGGAACGATTATCGAATCGCATATCGACAAAGGCGAAGGGCCGGTCGCGACGATTTTAGTCCAAAACGGCCGCCTAAAAGTCGGCAATCAGCTTACCAAAGACGGAGTGATCTTCGGGAAAGTTCGGGCCTTAAAAAATTATTTGGGAGAAAATATCGAATCCGCCGGACCGTCCAACCCGGCTAAAATCATCGGCTTGAAAGCCGCGCCGGCAGTCGGTGATATCCTGCAGGTCGGCGAAGGGAAAAGAGCGGTAATGCGCGATCTGCGCTTGCCGAAGAAAATGGGCGCCGGAAAGGAAAAACCGGCTGAAGGATTGTCGGCCGCCAAAACGATAAACGTCGTAGTTAAAAGCGATGTTTTAGGATCGGCCGAAGCTATTGACGAATCCTTGCAAAAAATTTCCAACCCGGAAGTAAAAATTGATGTCATCTTCAAGGGTTTGGGGAATGTTTCCGAATCAGATATCACCCGGGCCGAAGCGACCGGCGCGCAAATTTTAGGGTTCAACGTAAAAGTGCCAGCCGCGCTTATCGAATTGGCCCGCGAGAAAAACGTAAAAATAACTTTGTATAGCATCATCTACAATTTGATTAATGACATTAAGTCGCAGATGGAGGATTTGTTTGAACCAGTAATCAAGCGGACGGATTTAGGAAAATTAAAAGTGCTCGCAATATTTAAAACCGAAAAGGCGCGGCAAGTTGTCGGCGGAAAAGTTATTGACGGAAAAATCGAAAAAGATTCGCTTATTGAAGTCGTCCAGGGCGATGAAATAAAAACCCGGGGCAAATTATTAAAGCTACAAATCCAAAAGCAGGAAGTGCCGGATTGTTCTGAAGGCCAGGAATGCGGAATTGAATACGAAGGCGATCCGGTAATCGTGGCCGGCGACATTCTGCAATTCTACAAAGAAGAAAAAATCAAAAAGAAATTCTAATATCTGGGCCGTCATATAATTAGCCCATCCATGCCATTTTTCATCATCAACAAAAAAGCGCCCCTTGCCTGGGACGTTTTTTTTAAGTTTAACCAATTTACTAGGCTGGTGCGTTTTCAAGCTTTTACTTTTCTTAAAGCCAGGCTAAAAGCTAATATTGAGATTACTCCGATGGCCGTGCCGAATAAAAATGTCGCTTCCGGATTTATTTTACTCCAAAGCATGCCGGCAATATATCCGGCCGGAAGAGCCGCCAAGCCGGTAAAGGTATGGAAAGTCCCGAGAGCCGTACCTTTGATATCGGCCGGCGCGAGATCGGAGACAAAGGCGCGCTGGACGCCGTCCACCAAAGCAAAAAATATCCCGAAAAGGATAAAAGAAATTATCGTATAAACCATTCCGCTAAAAAGAAAAAGCCCGAAGGAAAGGACGGTAAACATGCCGTAGCCGGCTAGAAGCACGGGCTTTCTTCCGATTTTATCCGACCAGGAACCGGCTTTCATGGAAAGCAAAGTGTAAATTAAATAAAAAAGGGCGTAGAGCATAATAACTTTCTCATTTCCGAGTCCGTCATTTTTCGCCCGGAGCATTAAAAAAGCGTAATTGTAATTTCCCAAAGTAAAAATTGTCGCGATTAAAATAAAAATTTTTAGCTCCCGGGTTAACTCTTTAAATCCCACCCTAAGGGAAACTTTTTTTCTCTCAACCGCCGCCGCGCGCTTTGGCTCTTTAACAAAAAATATTACGGCTACGGAAATAAGGCCGGGAATAATCGCGAGCTTAAACAGGCTGATAAACCCAAAAATCGGGAGAAGTAAAGCGGCGGCTACGGCTCCGCCGACCGAACCGGCGCCGTCCATGGCGCGATGAAAGCCGTAAGCTTTGCCCATGGTTTTTTGTTCGTTTGATTCGGCGATGATAGCGTCGCGCGGCGCGTCCCGGAGGCCCTTTCCTACCCGATCCAGAATCCGGATTCCTAATACCGCGCCCCAGTTGGCGGCAAAAGCTAAAACCGGCTTCATTATTGCCGATAAAGTATAGCCGAAAAATACAAACGGTTTCCGCTTTTTTATTTTGTCTGACCAAAAGCCGGAAACTACTTTTAATAATGAGGCGGTCGCTTCCGCCGCCCCTTCTATTACGCCAACCGCCACCGCGCCACCGCCTAAAACTGACGTCACGAACAAAGGCAGTAAAGGAAAAACCATCTGCCCGCTTAAGTCAGTCAAAAGGCTAACTACACCGAGGATTATTACATTCCGCGATATGCCGGAGAAAATTTTTTTGAAGCTATTCATAATATAAATATTCTAACACATTCATTAAATATTGATGAGGATAGCTTGCTAACATAAAAACACCCTATAAAGGATGTTTTTAGTGTGGACAATATAGGACTCGAACCTATAACCCCCTCGGTGTAAACGAGGTGCTCTAGCCAATTGAGCTAATTGTCCCGACAGTGGGCGGGAGAGGACTCCCTGCCTGCCGGCAGGCAGGGAACCTCAATTGCCTGCTATATGTGCCGCAGAAGGGACTCGAACCCTTACGCTCTTGAGAGCACCAGCCCCTCAAGCTGGCCTGTCTACCGGTTTCAGCACTGCGGCCTTTATCGCCGGCATATTATTTAACCTTTTTCTCCTTAAGTTTCTTTTTGTAGCCGCGTTTTAAGAAGTAGAGTTTAGCGCGTCCGACTTTAGCTTGCCTTTTTATGTCCACCTTGGTGATGGTCGGCAAATGGACCGGAAAAATTTTTTCCACCTCCACTCCGTCGGACATTTTCCGGACCGTAACGGTTCCGCCCGGTTCTTTTCCGTGGCGGCAGGCGATCACCATACCCTCAAAATACTGGACCCTTTCCTTTTCCTCGCCTTTAACTGAAAGTTCTTTTATTTTTTGGTGGATGCGGACCGTCATGCCCGGTTTTAAGTCAAAAAGTTTAACGGATTTTTTTTCGGTTGTTTCCTTTATTTTTGTAGCGGTCATAATCGAAAATTAATGAAATTTTATTAAAATCGCAAGGTTAATCAAAAATAATCCCGCCAATAGCAGGATATGCATCAAACTATGCATTAAACATAGAAGAATTATACTACTTTTTGAAAAATAGTCAACCTGGGGCTCGATTTCCGGCCCCATTCCGCCGGGCGGACGATCCTTGATTTTCCCCCTAATCTATGTTATGCTTTGGGTAATCTTAAAAATTAATTCTATCCCTTTCTCGGGTTTAGGCGCGGACTAACGCCACTCCTGGGAAAATGGAAAAACCTATGCTAGACAAAGACACTAAGCAAAGAATCATTAACAAGTTCAAAGTCCACGAGACTGACACCGGATCTTCCCAGGTTCAAATCGCAATTTTGACCGAAGAAATCAAACGCCTAACTGACCATTTAAAATCGCATAAACACGACCATTCTTCCCGCCGGGGACTCTTAAAGAAAGTCGGCGAGAGAAGAAAACTTTTAAAATATCTCCAAAAGGAGAGTGAAGAGGCCTTCCGCGAATTGGCCAAAAAGCTCAAGCTGAAAATCGCCAAAAAAATGATTGAAGACGAAGAAGAGGAAAGAAAACGGCTGGAAGAAGAGCTGGGGCCCAAGGTTGAAACCGAAGAAACGGCTGTCGAAACCCAGACTGAAGAAAAAGAGAAAAAGTAATTTAAATTCATGATTAAACACAAGGAACAGCGGGTGGGAGTATTAGTGGATGTTTCCAACATGTACCACTCGGCTAAGAATCTCTATAAAAAACGGGTAAACTTCGGGGAAATATTAAAAGCGGGCGTGGCCGGCCGGAAATTAATCCGGGCGGTAGCTTATGTTATCCGCACCGAAACCGAAGAAGAAGCGCATTTTTTTGAAGCTTTAAGCCAGCAAGGCTTTGAAGTTGAAATGAAAGACCTGCAGATTTTCGCCGGCGGAATAAAAAAAGCCGATTGGGACGTCGGTATCGCGATTGACGCGATTAAATTAGGCAACAAGCTGGATGTTATCGTCTTAGTTTCCGGCGACGGCGATTATATTCCCTTGGTAAATTATCTGCAAAACACCATGGGCTGTATCGTTGAAGTAATGGCTTTCCGCCAGACTACTTCATCCAAACTCATAGAAGCCGCCGACGATTTTACCAATTTAAGCGAGAGCAAGAAATTTTTACTGAATCAAGGCAATTACAAGTAAGCGATAGATTCACATATTTTCATCGTTCATTTGACAACAACGCGTGGCGGGTTTGCCCGCTACAAAAACAAAGGAGGGAAACAGATGAGCAAAAAGGCTTTTTTGGCGACTGATGTCTGTGGTATGAGAACCGGACTGAATATTCTTGTCATTCCCCAGGAAAGCGGAAACAGTCTGGCAGTACACATTGCGGATGAAATATGGATTGAAGAAGAGAAAGGACGGCCAGGGCCGGAAAAAGTTGGACTGGCCGAAATCAATCTCCCCGTAGCGCTCTACGTGGAAGTAATCTGTGGCTACAAAGCCAATGTCTTATTCGACCATGTCATGGCGCGCCTGAAGGAGCTGGTCAAAAAAACAGAATGAAGGCGGAGAACACTACAAAACAATAGTGCGAATAAGCTCATTTTGTAGCGGGCGCAACCATTGGCCCGCAATCTTTTAAAGAACCAGTTTACATAAATAAAAAAATCATTTAAAGTCGTTTATTAACAATTAAATCCTGCCGTTGGCAGGTTAACTAAATAACTTGGCCGCCGGATACAAAGGCTCGTGAGATAATCTCATAGTCTCCAATCTGTCGGCCAGGCAAAAAACTATGCAAGGAAAAGAGCAAGTTTTCGAGATGGAGTGGCTTGGCCGCCCTCTAACAATTAAAACCGGCCGGCTCGCGAAACAAGCGCACGCCGCCGTAACGGTCCAATACGGAGAGACCGTGGTTTTGGCTACCGTAGTCGAAGCCAAACAGGCTAAGGAAGGGATTGATTACTTCCCTTTAATGGTGGATTTTGAAGAAAGGCTTTACGCCGCCGGGGTAATTAAAGGTTCCCGCTGGGTTAAAAGAGAAGGCCGCCCGACTGACGACGCGGTTTTAGCCGGCCGGATGATTGACCGTTCAATCCGTCCTTTGTTTGACGAAGCATCAAAAAAGGACGTGCAGGTTATTTTAACCATCCTTTCCGCTGACCGGGAAAACGACCATGATATCGTCGCCTTAAACGCCGCTTCGGCCGCCCTATCCATTTCCGGATTGAACTGGCACGGCCCCTTAGGCGGAGTCCGGGTCGGACGCGTTGAAGGTAAATTCGTATTTAACCCGACTTACGAAGAAAGGGAAAAAAGCGATTTGGATTTAATTGTCGCCGGCACAAAGGAAAGAGTAATCATGATTGAAGCCGGAGCTTCGGAAGTAAAAGAAGAAGAAATCTACGAAGCCATCTTAGCCGGACAAAAAGAATTACTGGGCTCAATCAAGCTGATTGAGGAATTAAAGAAAAAAATTGGCAAGACTTACGAAGCCCGGGAAAAGAAAAAAGTTTTGGACGAAGAGGAAATGAAAAAGGAAGCGGAAAAAGACGCCGCTTTTGAATTAGCGCGCAAATGGCTGGAAAAAAATGTCCAAAAAATTCTTTTTGACAAAGAGCACTATACTAAGGGCGAAAGAAAATTAGCTGTTGCCGCCATTAAAGAAAGTCTGGAAGAATATCTCTTAAACGAAAAAGTGCATAAGGACTTAAGACATAAAGCTATTAAAGAATTAGTCGAGCCGGCGATTGAAGCCGAAGTGACTCGCGGCATCTTAGAAAAAAAACAGCGGGTGGATGGAAGAAAGCTGGATGAAATCCGCTTACTTGAAGCCTCGACCAGTATCTTGCCGAGAAACCACGGCTCCGGCCTCTTTAACCGCGGCGAGACCCAAGTTTTGTCGGTCGTAACTTTAGGCGCGCCGGGACTGGAACAATCTTTGGAAGGCATTGAAGGCGTTGGCACTAAAAGGTTCATGCACCATTATACTTTCCCGCCTTATTCGGTCGGCGAAGTTAAATTTATCGGCTCAACCGGACGCCGGGAAATCGGCCACGGCGCTTTGGCCGAAAAAGCTCTAGCCGGCATGATTCCGGATAAAGAAACTTTCCCCTATACTATCCGCGTAGTTTCGGAAACTTTAGGCTCAAACGGCTCATCCTCCCAGGCTTCGGTCTGCGGTTCTTCTTTAGCTTTGATGGACGCCGGCGTACCGATTAAAAAAGCCGTAGCCGGAATCGCTATGGGCCTGGCTTCAATTCCAGACATGTCAAAATGGGAAGTCCTAACCGATATCCAGGACTTGGAAGACGGTAAAGGCGGCATGGACTTTAAGATCGCCGGCACCCGCGAAGGAATTACGGCTATCCAGCTTGATACAAAAACCATTGGGCTGGATAAAGATATAATAAAAAAGACGCTGGAGCAGGGAAAAAAGGCAAGAATGAAAATTTTAGATGTTATGGAAAAGGAAATTTCCGAACCGCGTCCGGAATTGTCAAAATACGCTCCGCGCATTACTACCTTGCGCATTCATCCGGATAAAATCCGCGAGGTTATCGGCACCGGCGGAAAAATCATTAACGCGATTATTGCCGCGACCGGCGTATCGATCGATATCGACGACGACGGATTAGTAATGATCTGCGGCACGGACGCCGAGAAAGCCAAAGAAGCTTACGAATGGGTGAATAACATTGTCCGCGAAGTCGAACCCGGAGAAATCTTTACCGGAAAAGTTGTCAGAATGTTAGACTTCGGCGCTTTCGTTGAAATTCTCCCGAACCGCGACGGCATGGTGCATGTCTCGGAAATGGCCCCTTACCGGGTTGGCAAGCCTTCTGACTTTTTAGAGATTGGCCAAACTGTTTCGGTTAAAATAAAAGAAATCGACGACCAGGGCCGGGTTAACCTGACAATGAAAATTCCGGAAAACGAAGCCCTCTGGGTCGGAGAAAAAGGAAAACAGGAAGGCAACGGCTTTGGAAATGGCGGCGAGCACCGCCCCCGCCGGGCTTTTGGCGGCGGCGGACGCGGCGGAGACCGTGATCGCGGTTCGAGACCTCCGAGAAGATTCTAAATATTTATTGCGCATATCAAAACACCTCGCACAAACGCGGGGTGTTTTCTTTTCTTGACCCTGCGCCCCACTGCGATATAATGAATTCAGGCTAATGGCATGTTTAATCGCAAGCAGTTGTTTTTAACAACGGATATTTCTAAGGATTAAAATAAATTGAGCGCGTTAATTCCGTAACTATAAACTTATGACTTCTGAATACCGCAAGCAATATTTTTTAAACAAGTATGTTTTAATTACCCCGGGACGGGCTAAGCGCCCGCATGAAATATTGGAACAAAGCCTGGAAGTTTCTAATTTTAAGTGCGAGTTCTGCCCCGAAGCGATTGAAAAAAGCGAATTGATAAAAACTTACGGGAAAGAAAAGCCCTGGAGCCTGGCAGTCTTGTCAAATAAATTTCCGGCAGTTGAATTAAAAAACGATAAGGCTTACGGCGTCCAAGAAATAATCGTCGAAACTCCGATCCATGAAAAACAATTCTCCAGCCTCGATATCGAACATCTCACTCTTTATTTTGAGGTGTTAGCCGACCGGCTAAAAGAAATCTCCAAAGACAAAAAAATTGAATATGTTTTAGAGTTTAAAAACCACGGCTCTAAAGCCGGCGCTTCGATTAAGCACGAACATTCCCAAATTTTCGCCACTAACATCCTGCCGCCGGATATTTTAGAAGAATTAAAACTCGCGCAAAATTATAAAATTGAGCACAACGCCTGCCCTTATTGCGATATTCTAAAAAAAGAGCTATCCGGCCCGAGAAAAATTTACGAAGACAGGCTAGCCGGAGCTTTCGCGCCCTTCGCGCCCGAATACCATTACGAAGCCTGGATTTTTACCAAGCGGCACGTAGATAATATTTCCCAAACAACCGCCGGAGAAAAAGAATCTTTGGCTCAATGCCTGAAGCTGATACTAGAGAAACTTAATTCCGCCGGCATTGATTATAATTTTTTCCTTCACCAGGTTGTTTCGCAAAAAGACCAGCATTTCTATATTAAAGTCCAGCCCCGCGACAAAAATATCTGGGGAGGCGTTGAACTCGGTTCGGGGCTGGTAATTAATTCTGTTTCTCCGGAAAAAGCCGCCGAATTCTATCAAAAATAAACGCCTTTGATAAACAATAAGGCTGAAATTGAAAAGAATGTTAATTGCTGATATACTTTACTTAAATCGGCAATTATTTTTTAATAGCAATTAATTTTCATTCCAGCCTGCGTTGCCCATTTATCCATATTTTATGACTTTCAGACATTTGGCCAATAAAACCAGAACCAATCAAAACTGGAGAGATTCTAAAAAATACTACGTCAAAGGGCCGGGCGGTGGCGGGCGGCGTAAAAAGACCTCTATATTATCCCTTCTTCTTTCCCGGAGAATGTTCAAGGCCTATTTTTACTTGTTTGCGGGAACAGCCTTATTTATCCTAATATCTATCGCCGTTTTGTCCAGCGGCCTGCCTGATCCCAAACGCTTGATGACCCGCGAAGTTGCCCAAAGCACAAAAATTTACGACCGCACCGGACAAACCGTGCTCTATGAAGTATATGGAGACGAAAAGCGAACTTTAGTCAACCTGAATGACATTCCGGATTACGTGAAGAACGCGACTATCGCCGTTGAAGACAAGGATTTTTACAAGCACGGAGGATTTAGCTTGTGGGCGATATTTAGGACCGCGGTTACGGACGTTTTATTCGGGAAAAAAGCCGGCGGCTCAACCCTGACCCAGCAATTCATAAAAAACGCGGTCTTAACCAACGAAAAAACCGTTACCAGAAAACTAAAGGAGTTGATTTTGGCTTACCGGGCGGAAAAAAAATTCACCAAAAACGAAATTCTCCAGATGTATTTTAATGAAATTCCCTATGGCTCTACGGCTTACGGAGTCGAAGCCGCCTCGCAAAAATATTTTGGCAAACCGGTAAAAAACGCAACCCTGGGCGAAGCGGCAATTTTAGCCGCCCTGCCCCAGGCCCCCAGTTTTTACTCGCCTTACGGCCCGAATCTGGACAGGCTTTTTGACCGCCAAAAATATATTTTGGGTTTAATGGCCGAGCAAGGATACATTTCAAAAGACCAGGCCGAAACTGCCAAAAATGAAAAAATTGTCTTCAAGGAACAAGACAATAATATTCTAGCCCCGCATTTTGTCATGTATATTAAAGCGCTTTTATCGGATAAGTATGGGGAAAAAATGGTTGAACAGGGCGGTTTAAAAATTTATACCACATTAGACCTCTATAAGCAGAAAGCGGCCGAAGAAGTGATCGCGGAAAAAGCGCCGGCTAACCAGTCTAAGTACGACGCCTGGAACGCGAGCCTGGTCTCGATTGACCCTAAAACCGGCCAAGTATTGGCCATGGTCGGCTCCAAAGACTTTTTTGGGGAATCACAGCCGGCTAATTGCGTTTCCGGAAAGAGCTGCAAATTTGAGCCTAATGACAATGTAGCCTTGCGCCTGCGCCAGCCCGGCTCGTCCCTTAAACCAGCCGTATATGCCACCGCCTTTTTAAGAGGCTATACTCCGGACACCATCCTTTATGACGTGGTTACTAATTTTTCGACTGACCCGTCCAATCCTTATGAACCGCATAATTACAATTTAAAAGAGTACGGGCCGATTTCCATGCGCCGGGCGCTGGCCGGCTCCTTAAACGTTCCGGCGGTAAAAACGATTTATCTGGCCGGAATCGGAAATGTTATTGACGTAGTTAATGACCTGGGCTATACCACCCTAAAAGATAAAGACCGGTTTGGGTTATCTTTGGTTTTAGGCGGAGGCGAAGTAAAGCTTCTGGAGCATACTAACGCTTACGGAGTTTTTGCCCGGGACGGAGTCTATCATCCGGTTTCGCTGATTTTAAAAGTAGAGGATAAAAACGGCAATGTCCTGGAAGAGTATAAAAACCAGGAAAGCACAGTTTTAAATCCCCAGGTTGCCCGGCAAATAAACAGCATTCTGTCCGATAATAACGCCCGCTCATACATCTTTAGTCCGAGTAATTACCTTACTTTAGGCGGCCGGCCGGTCGCGGCCAAGACTGGAACTACCAACGACTACCGCGATGCCTGGACGCTCGGGTTCACCCCGTCTATAGTAACCGGGGTTTGGGTCGGCAATAATAATAATTCGCCGATGAAGCGCGGCGCGGACGGATCAGTGGTAGCGGCGCCCATCTGGAATGCCTATATGAAAAGAGTTTTAGGCGATACGCCGGTTGAATATTTTAAAGCGCCGGACCCGGTTAGAACCGGCAAGCCGGTTTTGGATGGCAGTGCCGGACAGGTGGTAAAAATCGACAAGTATTCCGGCCTTTTAGCCACGGAAAATACGCCGCCAGACCAAGTGATCGAAAAAACCTTTCAAGACCCGCATTGCATCCTTTACTATGTCAACAAGAACGACCCAAGAGGCGCTTACCCCAAAAGTCCCGCTGACGACCCCCAATTTAGCCTGTGGGAGGGCGCTGTGCAGTCTTGGGCTAAGAGAACGGGTGTTGTTGCCACCTCGACGCCTCCGACCGAAAAGGACAATATCCACTTGCCTGAAAACAAGCCCGCGCTTTTCATTACCAACCTTGAAGACGGACAAACCATTACTTCCTCTTTACTCGATATTTCTATTAATGCCCAAGCGCCGCGCGGGATCGCCAAGGCGGAATATTATTTTGACGGATCATTGGCTTTTACTAACACCCAATTTCCTTTTAACTTTAACCAGGAGATTGACTTCCTTTCTAACGGCTTCCATAAATTAAAAGTTCGGGTTTGCGACGACGCGAACAACTGCGCGGAAAGCGAATTAAATTTAAATATTAATTTAAGCAATCAAACTCAAAAATTTAGCTTAAAATGGATTGAGCCGGCTAACGGGGCGGTATTGAGCGTAAATGACTTTCCTATTAATCTAGCCTTAAAATCCGATGACTATAAAGACATAAAAAAGGTTAATTTTTATTTTGCTAAAGCTGATGGTTCTTCGCCAACCCTGATAGGATCGGTTACATCCCCCCAAAACAGCATTATAAACGCTTCCTGGGCCCAGCCGCCGACGACCGGATCGGGTGATTATAAAGTTTACGCCATTATCCACTCCAAAAACGGCGCGGTCAAAAAATCAGACGAAAGAAACGTGTTTATTAAATAGCCTATAGAACGAGCCAATATAAAAGAGTCTGGTGTTTTACCAGACTCTTTTTTGAAAACATTTTTTTACGCTTCACCCACCTATCTTTTTATCGGCATGATTATATATAAATAATCCGGGTCCCCTTCGGGCTTTAAGAGGCAGGGCGAATTATTATCTACCACTTCCAGCCTAACCATATCGCTCTTTATGTTATTTAGCCCGTCTAAAAGATACCGATAATTCAAAACCAGGGCATTATCCAATCCTTTGGTGGCGGCTTCGATCTCGGCCAAATTTTCTCCAATATAATCCGAACATGAAGAGATAATAATTTTATTCTTTCCCTCGGGAATGTCCATGTTAATATCATTCACTTCGCTTCGGGAGAATATCGAAGAGGTCTTGGTGGCCCGCAATAACTCCTGCCGGCTGATTAAAATTTCAGTCTTTTTTGCCTTGGGGATAATCTGTGTATAGTCGGGAAATTGGCCTTCAATCAGGCGCGAAACCAATTCAGTTGATCCAAACTTAAACAATATCTGGTTTTCCGATATGTAGCATTTTACGTCTTTTTCCCCGTCCAGCATCTCATCTTCTTCGCCAATATTGCTTAAAATTCTAATTACTTCTTGGACCGTCCTCGCTGGAACGATTATTTTTCTGTCTTCAATATCTTTATCGGCGTTGCTTTTTACGATAATTTTTTTCTCGGCCAGCCGATAACTATCAGTGGCGGCTAAAGTTAATTTTTCTCGGTTAAAAGTAAAAAACACTCCGGATAATTCAAGGCGGGACTCATTCCCTGAAGCCGCGAATATTACTTGTGAAAGGGCGCTTTTTAATTCCTCGGCGCTGGCGATAGCGTAATAAGTATTTTTTTCCACGCTGGGAATTAAAGGAAAGTCGTCTGACGGCTGTCCGTTTATTTTAGTTTTATATTTGCCGCAGGCCACGGCAATATGGTTGTCTTTTTGTTCTAAGTCAACTTTTTCGTTAGGCAGGAGGCCGATATAATTAGTTAAAATTTTAGCGTCGACCGTAAAGCCGCCCTCTTTTTCAATCTTCCCCCGAATTGAATGGGTTACTCCTATCTCAAGGTTGGTCGAAACTAAAGTAATCATTCCCTTTTCAGCCTTAATTAAAACGTTGTTTAAAATCGGCAGGTTAATATTTTTACTGGTAATATTGCCAACCAAACCCAATCCCCGCTTAAAGTTTTTTTCCAGTATTGAAATTTTCATATATGAATTTGAGATCGCTTGTGAGTTTAAATTACGGCTTTAACCCAGCGGCAAAAAATTAATAAATTAATATAATATAAGATAGTAATAGTAATAAGCGGTGTTGATAACTGTTAATAATCTTAATTTAATCTTAATCTTAGCCTTAATCCCGCCTTAATAATCCCGGGAAAACCTCTTAATCTAGCTTGTTGAAGAAAAGTGGATAACCCGGCATTCTGAAATCGCCGGGTATAACCTGTTATCAACTAAGGAGTTATACACCCCTATCTCCCCAGCTTATCCATCCTTAATTAACTGCTTAATCGCTTCAATTTCCTGCTTAATCCGGCTATTATCTTCTATCTCTTTACTAACTTTGCTAAAGGCGTGCATGGCAGTGGTGTGGTCGCGGCCGCCCAATTCATCCCCAATAGTCGGGTAAGAAATATTTAATTCGGAACGAAGTAAATACATAACAATCTGCCGGGGCTTTACCAGGTCTTTTTTTCGGCTTTTACCAATAATGTCTTTAACTTCGGTCTCATAAAATCCGGAAACCGCTTCTAGAATTCTTTTAGTTGAAGTCGGCCGGGCGGAAACAGTGATAATATCGCCTAGAATTTGCTTAGTTGAATCAACTGTCGGCTTGGTGTTGTTGAATTCGTGGTAAGCGATTAGGCGGTTTAATACCCCCTCAAGCTCTCTAATATTGGAGATGATATTTTCGGCGATATAGTTTAAAATATCCAAAGGGATAAGGAAATTTCGTTCCCGGCATTTGGCGTCTAAAATCGCGACCCGGGTTTCTAGATCAGGCTGCGATATATCGGTTATCATCCCCCATTCAAAGCGGGACAAAAGCCTCTTCTCCAGGTAAGGGATTGATTTTGGCGGCCGGTCTGACGCCACCACAACTTGCTTGTTGGATTGGTGGAGCTCGTTAAAGGTGTGGAAGAACTCTTCCTGTGTGCTTTCCTTGCCGCTAATGAACTGGATGTCGTCAACTAATAAAAGGTCAACGTTGCGATAGGTGTCTTTAAATTCTTTAGCCTTGCCGTTTCGGACGGCTTGGATATAGTCATTAGTGAATCTTTCTGAAGAAACAAATAAAATTTTATTGGTTTTTTTGGCTAATTCATGGCCGACGGCTTGAATGAGGTGGGTCTTTCCCAAGCCTACTCCGCCGTAAATAAATAAGGGATTGTAGGCCCGGCCGGGATTGGAGACTACGGCCTGGCAGGCCGCGTGGGCGAGCTCGTTTCCCTTGCCGACAATAAAGTTATCAAAAGTATAGCGGTTGTTTAAGCCAAAGCGGTTTTGCGGCTGGGGTTCAAAGGCTTCGTAAGCGCCTTGGGCGATTGGCTGATCGGCCCGCCGGGGAGCCTCGCGCTTAATCGCTTCAATTTTGTAAATAATCTCCTTAATTTTTTTATTAACAATCCTTTCTAAAGCCAGGCCGATTTCTTTGTGGTATTTTTTTTCCAGCCAGGTTTTTGTAAAATTATTGGGCACGCTGATAATTACCCGATCTTCCTCTATATCGGAGATTGAGGTGTGCTTAAACCAGGTGGTGAAGTTGGCGCGGGATAAGTTCAATTCGATTTCACCCAAAACGACTTGCCAAATTTGCTCCTTATCCATAAAAAATCTCCTTTAAAAATTAACCTATATAAGAGTTCAGAGAGTATAGTCTAAATTATAATTTAAATAAAAAAATATGAGAAGTACACAACCTGTTGATAAGCTGTGGAAACGGGAAAATAATTAAAAGGCCGGCGCTTAGCAATCTTATTCTATAGGGAAGAAAAATAATTGGCAATAGCCTGGGACGATTTTTTAAGCCCAAGCGCACAAGCGCTGAAGAGGCGATAAGAATAAAGACTGTAAACGGGCTTTTTGTTGACTAAATCAAAGGCTAATGTTATCTTTTAGTTATCGCGATAAAAGTTAACTGAATTATTTAAAGAAATTATGCCAAAACGAACCTTTCAGCCTAAAAAGAGACAGGCTAAAAAAAAGCACGGCTTCAGGAAAAGAATGCAAACTAAAAACGGACAAAAAGTGTTAAAGAAGAGAAGGCAAAAGGGCCGCCAGCGTTTGTCTAAATAGTCATGCTTCCCCAACCATATCGATTAACAAAAAACAAAGAGTTTGACCAGGTTTTTACCAAAGGAAAAGCTTATTATACTGATTGTCTTGGGGTAAAATGCGCGAAAAATGGCTTAGAAATAAGCCGTTTTGGTATTTTAACCGGCACTAAAGTCTCGAAAAAAGCGGTTATCAGGAATAAAATTAAAAGAAGAATCAGGCAAGCCCTGATAACCCAGATGGATCTTTTAAAATCCGGTTATGATTGCGCCATAATTTGCCGGCCGCCGGTAGTTAAGAAGGACTATCAGGATATTCTAAAGCTTCTTCAGCACTCGTTTTCAAAGCTTAAGCTGTACAAAAAACCGCTTTAGGCAGTTCGCGGCATTAATACGCCGTTTTAGCGATTCTATGCCCTTTTATGAAAGATTATTTTACCTACTTCCCCCGCCATGTTGCCTTATTTCTTATCCGTTTTTACCAAAAGACCCTGTCTTTTGACCATGGCCTTTTGCAATACCTCTTTCCTTATGGCTATTGCCGGTTTAAGCCGACTTGCTCCGAATACGCCATTAGCGCTATTGAAAAATACGGACTATTCCGGGGCGGAGCCAAAGCTGTTTGGAGGGTGCTTCGCTGCAACCCTTGGAACAAAGGAGGACATGACCCATTAAAATAAATTAAATAGCTTTTAGCCCTCAATTATGTATAGTATTTATCATGAATTTTTCTATCGCCCGGTCTTTAATTTGCTAGTCTATATTACCCATGTTATTCCTGGAGGCGATTTGGGGCTGGCCATCATTATTTTTACGATCATTATTAAATTAATCCTTTTGCCCTTATCCAAGAGCTCGATTAAATCCCAGAAGTCTTTGCAAGACCTTCAGCCCAAAGTGGACGAGGTAAAGGCCAAATATAAGGATGATAAAGAAGCCCAGGGCCGGGCAATGCTCGAGCTTTATAAAGTGCACAAAGTAAATCCGTTTTCTTCCTGTCTTCCCCTTATAGTACAGTTCCCTTTTTTAATCGCAATTTTTCGGGTTTTTCGGGAGGGAATTAACGCGAGCCAAGCTAACCTCCTTTATTCTTTTGTCCAGATGCCGGCGCACATAAATAATATGTTTTTAGGAATCCTTGACCTTTCCAAGCCAAACATCGTTTTGGCCATTTTGGCCGGCCTGGCCCAGTTCTGGCAGGCTAAAATGATGACTACTAAACGGGCGGAAATAAAGGCTCCGGCGGCTAAAGATGAGGATTTTACGGCTATTTTAAACAAGCAAATGCTATATTTTATGCCGGCCATGACGGTTTTTATCGGCTTGACCCTGCCCGGCGGATTGTCGCTTTATTGGCTAATCACTACGGTTTTGACCGCTCTTCAGCAGGTTTATATCTTTAAACAAAATAAAAAACCGGCAACTTAAGCCGTGTTTAGCAACGTTTTTTCAGTTTAAAACAGTCCGCGGTTTTTCTGCCAGCATGCTAATCAGGCCAGAAACGGCTGATTCTCTTGCTCTTGGGAGGGCGGCAGGCTAAAAGCTTCGGTCTTTTCCTACAATGACGTTTAGAGCGCCGTGCGCCGCCATAATATCGATATTGCCGGTTACCTTGAGGAAGTCATTAAAAATTATTGGGTTTTTGCTTCGCAAGCCGGCCCTTTTAAAAGTAAAAACGCTTTCGAAATTATTTTCGCTGAATATCACTTTTTTCGGCTTCCTGGTTTCTAAAAGAAGCTGTAAGCTTCCGTCTTGCGGACTGAAATTCACGCCCTGGGGCAAGGCAATGTCAGAGGTGGCTAAATTAATAACCCGGATAGAGCCGGGCTTTTTTAATTCGACCGAATATCCGGAATCGATTTCAAGATTCAAATCCTCCGAAGCGGTCGTCAGTTTGGAGAGGAAATAAAAATTGCCGATCATTCCCAAGTCCATTTTTTCCACGCGGCGGGCAGACAAGATGTCGCAGGATGCGACTTCCGGTTCAATGCCTAAAGACTCGGCGATATAATTATTCTTTTTTCCTACCGGAATTATGCCTAAAGGGACGCTCGAATTGGCCATACAGCGGACGATCTTTTCAATCGTATCGTCATTGCCTACGGCAATGATAGTTTTGGCCCCTCTTTTTATTTCGTCCCTTACCAGCTCGTTGGTTTTTTTCATTACTCCCAGCCGCCCGATTTTTCCATTCAAGCCAAGATCAGTAATGCGCGCCTCGATTTGCGCTAATATTCGGGTATATTTACCCTCATTTAGAAAATTATCGTAGATATAAACATGCATAATCGCTTAGCAATTACCCGCCTTGACGGTCGTCTAGCCGGCGCGGAATAAGTTCGCGTTATTATTTCGGCGCCGTTTTGCCGTTTTCTTTTGTTGGCTGGCCTTCTTTAGTCATTTGGCATTGGCCGTTAAAAATTGCTCCCTTGGCAATGGAAATTATTCCGGCTTCAATATCCCCTAAAATTTTCGCGGTTTCGGTAATTTCTAAATAGCCGCTCACCTTAACGTTGCCTTTTACTTCCCCGCCGATGATAGCCTCTTTGGCGGAAACGTCGGCCGAAATTCGGGACTTATTTTTTAACTGAAGCATGTTCCCGCAGCGCAGGTTTCCTTCCACTTCGCCTTCAACAACAATATTGCCCTCACAGTGGAAATCGCCTTTGACTTTTACCGAAGGGCCGACAATAGTTTCCACCTCTTTCAAATTTACGTTCGAATCCCCGTTTGATTTTGTAAACATAATTTTATTTCTATTTGATAAATATGTTAAGGACAAGGCTAATTCAAGTTTAAATCAATTCCCGGCGAAAAACAACATTGACATTTGATAGGCTATTAATTATAATCGATATGAGTGAGCCCCGCATTACGCGGGACGAACGAATGAGATAATATCATCAGACATATTTAGTTTATAAGCATAGCATGAGCTATGTTTTCTAAGTGAAAATTTGCTTTAAAACGACAAAAGGCAAAATCACTTTTGCCTCCATAGTTCAATGGATAGAACAAGGGACTCCTAAGCCCGAAATCCAGGTTCGATTCCTGGTGGGGGCACAAAAGGGACTTAAGTCCACAGTTCTCTGGACTTAACTATTCTGGCTGTGGATAAGTGGGGAAGTTAAGTCCACAGTTCTCTGGACTTAACTCAATCTGGGTGTAAAATCCGTTCTCGCAACAAGGCTGTTGATAATATGGAGATAAGTCAGGTAAATTGTGGGAATAAGTGATAGATAAAGTTAATATTTTAGCTAAAGTTAGCCAAATATTAGCTTAATCAATAATTAATCAAATTTTGTGGATAATCTGTGGGTAAGACAACAGAAGACCGCATTAAGAATAGGCCAAGCAGTTTAGAATAAGGGCTTATAGCTCAGTTGGCTAGAGCGCTTGCATGGCATGCAAGAGGTCGTGGGTTCGAGCCCCACTAAGTCCACCGTGTATATACTCAAGATCCCCGCGATACAGAAAATTAATCGTTTTTGTGAAAACTCTACAAATATGAGTGAAGAAAAATTAAGTTTAACCGCTGTTGAAAAAATCCAGGGGCTATTATTGATTGATTTTTTTGCTCCTTGGTGCGGACCTTGTCGCACAATGTCTCCGATAATTGATGAAATTAAAGAAGAATATAATGGTAAAATAGTGGTGGAGTAGGTAAATGTTGACGAGAATGGAGAGTTCTCGGAGAAATTCAATATTATGAGCATCCCGGCCTATATTCTTTTTAAAGATGGGAAGGTGGTTGAGCAGATAACGGGCGCGAGGACTAAAGATAGTCTAAAAGAGATGCTTGATAAGCATTTATAGGTTGAAACATATTATAACATAAAATGACTATTGTCCACAAAACTGTGGACTTTTCTTTTTATTTTAGACCATACTAATATTAGCCAAATAAAAAAGTTAAGTCCAGGCTACTGTGGACTTAACTCAATAAGAGAAAATGACACATTCCAAAAAAGATAATTGGCTATCAGTCTGGAAGGAGTCGTGTTGTGTGCTAAGGTGGGCGAGAGAGGACTTGAACCTCCACGGGTTGCCCCACATGCTCCTAAGGCATGCGTGTCTGCCAGTTTCACCACTCGCCCTTTTCTATAATTGTGTAATTTGTTTGCCTTCGCAAAAATTAGGTAGGATAATCTTTTATAAAGGCCGGTCGTTAATAACCGGCTCTTTCTTCAAAGCGAATACATCCAGACTCTTTTTATTGTCGTTTAATGTAAAATGTTTGTCAAGAACTTACTGCTAAAAACTACGTAAAAAACTTAAAAAATTAGCTATTGAATTATAATAATAAAGCTGATAAAATTAATTCATAAGACTAACTCATTATCCAAAAGCCTATATTATGATGGATGAAAAAAAATCCCAAGGGCGGGGTGTAAAAAATGAATCTGAAACGGGCGGCAAAGAAGAGAAAGTTGACGTGGAAAATAATAAAGCAGTCGCGGCATTGTCTTATATTTTCATTCTGTTTTTAGTTCCGTTATTAGCAAGAAAAGACTCAAAGTTCGCCCAATTTCACGCTAAGCAAGGATTGGTTTTGTTCGCGCTCGAGTTGTTGGTATTTATTTTCATTTGGGTTCCGTTATTGGGCCAGCTAGCCATGCTGGCTCTTTTGATAATATCGGTTTTAGCGATTGTGAAGACGTTGAACGGCGAGCGTTGGGAGATCCCTTATGTAGGCGAATGGAGCAAAAAGATTAACCTATAAATTAGTATTTATTATTCATTCTGCGGGCTTTATTGAAATTATTTTTAGCTAATTTCATAAATTCCATTTCAAATTATTTATGTCCAAGTTTGTAAAATTTTTTAATGAAATCGGCATTAAAGACGTTCCGACTGTCGGCGGCAAAAACGCATCATTGGGCGAGATGTTCCAAAATCTTACTGAAGACGGAATTAAAGTTCCTAATGGGTTTGCGACTACTTCCGAGGCCTACAATTATTTTATAAAAGGATCTGGAATGGATATAAAAATAAGAGAAATTTTGGCTGGCCTTGATACAAAAAATATGCTAAGTTTAGCTAAAAAAGGCTCGGCGGTGCGCGAGGCGATAGTTAAGGCGGAATTTCCTGATGACTTAAAAAATGAAATATTTGAAGCTTACCGCCAGCTGGGAAAATTGTATAAAACCAAAAATCTGGACGTAGCGGTTCGGTCATCGGCTACGGCCGAAGATTTGCCGGACGCTTCTTTTGCCGGCCAGCAGGAAACTTTTCTAAATATCCGCGGCGAAAAAGAAATTTTGATTGCCGTAAAAAAATGCATTGCCTCGCTCTTCACCAACCGGGCCATTTCCTACCGCCATGACAAGGGCTTTGACCATTTTGACATCGCCTTGTCGGTCGGCATCCAAAAAATGGTGCGGAGTGATTTAGGATCTTCCGGGGTGATGTTTACGATCGATACCGAATCGGGTTTTCGCGATGTAGTTTTAATTAATTCTATTTACGGGCTTGGGGAAAATATCGTCCAGGGAAAGGTGAATCCGGACGAATTTTATGTTTTTAAGCCGACTAAAGCCATAATTTCCCGAAACATCGGAAAAAAATCCTTAAAGATGATATATAATAGCGACCCCAAGCATCCGGTAAAGGATATAAAAGTAAGCGAGGCCGACCGCTTGAAGCCCTCTATTACCGACGCCCAGGTATTAAAACTGGCCGAATGGGGCATGGCCATTGAAAAGCACTACAAGCGGCCAATGGACATCGAATGGGCTTTAGACGGAAAAACCAAAGAACTTTATATCATCCAGGCCCGGCCGGAAACGATCCACTCCACCCGCGACTATAATATTATTGAAGAGTTCAAGCTGGAAAAAAGAGGAAAAATAATCGCCAAAGGGAAAAGCGTCGGCTACAAAATCGGCGCGGGAAAAGCCAACCGCATTATGAGCGTAAAGGAAATTTCCAATTTTAAGCCGGGTGAAGTTTTGGTTACCGAGATGACGGACCCAGACTGGCAGCCAATCATGAAAATCGCTTCGGCCATAGTTACCGACAAAGGCGGCCGGACCTGCCACGCGGCCATTGTGTCCCGCGAATTAGGCATCCCTTGCGTTGTTGGCACTAACGACGCCTCCAAGAAAATTAAAACCGGCCAAAAGGTTACGGTAAGCTGTACTGAAGGGGAAGAAGGTATTGTTTATGACGGCGAAGTGAAGTTCAAAGTCAATAAAATTAACGTAAAAAAGCTGAAAAAGCCCGAGGTTAAAATAATGATGAATATTGGTACGCCAAAATCGGCTTTCGGGTTTTCCTTTATCCCGAACGACGGAGTCGGCCTCGCACGCCAGGAATTTATAATAAACGACTCAATAAAAATCCACCCCATGGCTTTAATTAATTTTGATAAAGTTAAAGATCAAGCCGCAAGAAAGAAAATCGAGGAAATGACCGCCGGCTATAAAGACAAAAGCCGATTTTTCATCGACAAGCTCTCGGAAGGAATCGCCATGATTGCCGCCGCCTTTTACCCGAAAGACGTAATTGTCCGGCTGTCTGATTTTAAATCCAACGAATATTCTAACTTGATTGGCGGCAAGATTTTTGAGCCCGAAGAATCCAATCCGATGATTGGCTGGCGCGGGGCGTCCAGGTATTACGACGAAAAATACCGCCCGGCTTTTGAGCTGGAATGCAAGGCTTTGTGCCGGGTGCGGGACGAGATGGGCCTCACTAACGTTAAAATCATGGTGCCTTTCTGCCGAACCGTTGAGGAAGGAAAAAGAGTGGTGGAGATAATGAACGAATGCGGATTGAAGCAAGGGAAAAACGGGCTGGAAATTTATGTTATGGCCGAAATTCCCTCTAATATAATTCTGGCCGAAGAATTTGCTAAAGTTTTTGACGGCTTTTCCATCGGTTCCAATGACCTTACCCAGCTTACCTTGGGCATGGATCGCGACGCCGGCGGCGGCTACAGGGTTGCCGGCGAATCAAACGAAAAAAATCAGGCCGTAAAATATCTGATAAAAAATTTAATTCAGGCCGGAAAAAAAGCCAAAAGAAAAGTCGGCATCTGCGGCCAGGGACCGAGCGACTTTCCGGACTTTGCCGAATTTCTCTTAAAAGAAGGCATCGACAGCATTTCTTTAAATCCGGATACGGTTATAAAAACCATGATGAGTTTGGGAAAATAACAATTTACTAAGAATTTAAAAACCACCCGCGAAAAGGTGGTTTTTGATTGGAGTATTTGTTTAATATAAGCCAATTCTCCCGGATTGGCAATTGACAACGGATGGGTTTTGTGCTATATTGTAAATTGTCGTGCCTTGCGGCAGGCAAGCTCTTTAAAACGCTCCAGTTCTCGAATTTTGCGCCATATATTTATTATGTGGGTAGTATTGGAGAACTGGAGTAACGTATTCATTTTATTATCTTTCTTACTAACTAACAAATTAGGAGAGTAAAAATGAACAAGTTTTATAAGGTCGTGACGGTTATTTTTAGACTCCTCATGTGTGCATGTGGGGGGTGCATCGCTGTCCTCTTTTTATTTGACAGCGGGGCGAGATATTTGAAGGAAGATTTCAACCGGACCCCATTGTGGATTTATTTCGCCTTGGTGGCCGGGGTAGCGATATTTGCGGTCCTCGCTTGGATTTCGGACTGGCATAATCAGCCAGTGCTGAAAACGCTACCCCCAAACCCCACAGAATCCGAGCCCGAATTCTCTGAAGAGGAGGATCGTTCCCCGCTTCAGATTGTCTTACAAAGGAGGGGTGAGAAAGCACACTAGCAGCATACTGACCGGAGTTCAGCACACGCGCATTTACGACGTGTTGCTGGCCTCCGGTTTTCTCTTTTAACGGGAGTTGGTATAATAGAAACATGATTAATTTTCTCCATACTTTCCAACCCAACCCGATCATGTTTTCGGTTGGCCCTGTCCATATCTACTGGTACGGTTTTTTTATTGTCTTGGGGATTGTTGCCGCGATTAGCGTTGGCCTTAAGCTGGCGAAATATTACGGTATTAAAACCGATTATATTCTTGATTTAAGCTTTTGGCTCGTTATCGCCGGAATTGCCGGAGCAAGAATTTTTCATATTTTAATCGAGTGGCAATATTATTTAAGCCAGCCTTCAGAAATTTTTAATTTCCGGCAGGGCGGACTAGCAATTCACGGCGCGATTATTTTTGGACTGGCGGCGTTATATATTTTTACGAAAAAAAGGAAAATTAATTTTTGGATTTTGTCCGGCCTTTTGGTTCCGGGCCTGGCTTTAGCCCAAAGCTTTGGAAGATGGGGAAATTATTTTAACCAGGAGCTTTTTGGCAAAGCAACCAGCTTGCCCTGGGGAATCCCTATAAAAATAATGAACCGCCCATTTGAATATATGAACTTCAATTATTTCCATCCGGCATTTTTATACGAAAGCCTCGGCGACTTGATTATATTTATAATCCTAATAGCCTGGCATGTTATAATTTTGAAAAAGAAATCCCCCGGCAAGCCATTCAGTTCGGCTGGTAAAAAAATAGTTTTGAGCTATCTGGTTTTATACTCCTTTTTGCGATTTATGACTGAATTTATTAGGGTTGATCCGGCCTATGTGTTTGCAGGATTAAGGCACGCGCAAATTACGAGCTTGTTGATAATAGCCGCGGCTGGAGCCTGTCTCTTGTATGGATTACGGAAAACCGAAGTTAAAATAAAGCCAGCCCCTTGAAAAATAACGGCGATTATGCTAATAATATACTATCTCTCACACATTTTTATAAAGACTTAAAGCATTATTTATTATGCCCAATCTACCTTCGGCAAAGAAAGAATTAAGAAAAAGCATCAAGCGGCGGGAAAAAAATCAAAAAGTAATTACTGATTTGCGAAAACTCGTCAAGAAAGCAATCAAGGCTATTGAAGCCAAAGACGCAGGCGCCAAAAAACTTTTGACCGACTCTTTGAAAGCTATTGATAAGGCCGCCCAAAAACGGATTATCAAAAAAAATAACCGCGACCGGAAAAAATCAAGGTTGCATATCCGCTACAATAAAGTTTTTTCGGAAAAAAAATAAGCTTACAATAAAAATCCCTGCCATCCGGCAGGGATTTTTAATAGGCTGACGCGATATTATTTTAGCCCGGCGATTAAAAGATTTAAATTAGTTTTTAAATCCCCTTTCCCGGTTTTTAGATCAAAGTCGATTTCAACTAACTTACTGACTATTGTCTTCAGGTTTTCGACTTTAAAAAATCGGGCCTGGCTCATTCCTTTTTGGACGATAAACGGATGGAGTTTTAATATGGAAGCGATATTTCTCGAATTTCCGCCCGAGTCCAGCGCCTGGCGGATGCCTAAAATAATCTTAAATTGCCTTAAAATCATAGAGAGGAGATAAGAGTCGTTGGCTCCGGACTGGAATTGATCTTCTAAAAGTTTTAGGGCCAGCGCTTTGTTTTTGGCGCCGATGGAATCAGTCAAGGCGAAAATATTGGTATCCAGTTTTCCTTTTACCATCTCATGAACGTCGCTTTCCTCAATTTGCGCCTTTTCTCCGGCCGGGGTAATCGCCGCCTTGTAAGCGGCAATTTTTCCCAATTCGCTGTTTAACTGCCAGGAATTTTCCGCTAAAGCCATAAGTAAGTCGAGGGCTTTAGGCGTAATTGACGCGCCCAAATCCGAAATCTCCTTTTTTATCCATCGGGCCAAGTCTTCGCGCGAGAGTTCCTTGAATTCTTGGGAATACTTCTGGGCGGCTAGAAATTTAAAAAGTTCGTTTTTTTCCCCGGCTAATTTTTCTTTTGACGAAGCCGGGTCTAAAAAAATAATTATATTTTCCCCTTTCTCGTTCTTTTTTAAAAATTTCAGCAGTTCGGCGAAAAGGCCGGCTGACTTATTAGAGAAAACATTCTCAATGACCGCCATCCGTTTTTTTGAAAATAATGATGCCGGGCTGACCAGCTCGTTAATTTGGTTAAGTGTTGCTTTCTCGCCGTCCACCGCGACCAAATCGTTTCCGGCGATGTCTATTTCCCGGCGGAATTTATCTTTTAGCTCGCCTAATTTTCTTTTGGCCCTAAAAGAATCCGGGCCGTAAAGAAATATAATCATACTTGGTTTATTTAAGCTTTTTCACTTCCTTCTTAAATTGATTTCCTTTGTCTATGAAGTTTTTAAATATGCTGTAGCTGGGAGAGGCAGTCGATAAAAGGCAGACTTTGCCTTCTTCGGTATTTTTATAGGCGAATTTTACGGCTTGGGACATTTTTTTGGTTTCCAGCTTCAAGGGGAGCTTCTCGCCCCGGGCGCGGCAGGCCTTAACGATTTCTTTCCAGATTTTAGCTCCTGAATCAGGAAACAAAACAACATTTTTAACCCGGTATTTTAATATAATTTTAGCCAGACGGGAAAAGTTATACCCGCGGTTCTCGCCGCCCAATATTATTGTTCCTAAATTATCGCCAAACACTTCAATTGCCGCGATAGTTGATTCGGGCGTAGTGGAGATGGCGTCGTCGTAAAATTTTATGCCTTTATAAACGCGCGCTAATTCCAGCCGGTGCGGAAGGCCTTTGAAATTTTTTATTGCCTCCCGGATAACGGTATTCGAAACTTTTAGGATTTTAGCCGCCGTTATACAGGCGAAAATATTTTCTAGATTGTGTTTCCCTAAAAGCTTGATATCTTTTTGGGAAATGATTTTCTCATTCTTATAGTAAACTGCCCCATTCTTGGCCGAACAGGTTTTTGTATAGCTTACCGCCCGGCCTTTCGCGCTTTTCGCCAGGTTAGCCAGGAATCGGTAATCGGAATTATAAATGAAGCAGTCATCGCCTCCCTGAAATTTTTCTATATTGGCCTTAGCCTTTTGATAATTTTTAAAACTGCCGTGATAAGGCATGTGGTCCGGAAAGATGTTTAGAAAAACCGCGATCCAGGGGCTTTTTTTCAAGTCATTTAGCTGATAGCTCGACAACTCATACACGAAAATTTTTCCTTTACCCGAATTTTTATCTAGAAAATCTAACGGCGGGTTGCCGATATTTCCGACCAACGAGGACTTAATTTTCGCCTTCTTCAGTATTTCGTAAATTAGAGTGGAAGTGGTGCTTTTTCCTTTTGTTCCGGTTACGCCGATAATTTTTCCCCGGCAGGCTTCAAAAAAGAGTTCTGTCGCCGAAGTAAGCCTGGCTCCTTTTTTTACGGCTTTGGCAATATCTTTTTCACGGAGGCTTATTCCCGGCGACTTAACGATCAAATCGTATCCGCCGATGTTTTTTAAATAATTTTTCCCGGTGAAAGTCCGCCCCCTAAAAGAGGAATCAATCTTATTTTTATCGGCAATGGCAAAAGCGGCTTTGGGGTATTTTTTTTTAAGATAGCTAAAAGCACTTTTACCTTCAATCCCGAAACCAAGAATTATAATATTTTTATACCCCATAGCTTTATCTGGATTTAGAAATTAATTTTCCAAATCCGCCTGGTAAATTTATCGCATGAATTTTCAAGGCGGCATTAATTAAGCCTCTTTTATTTTTTATACCCGGCGTTATTTTATTACTGTATTGCTTTAAAATAAAGCTGTTATTTAATTCACCCTTTTTTAAAGCCAGCTCCATTCCGGCTGTTACTTCTTCGGGCGTACCGACGCAGTCAAAGGGTTTTATATCCTTTTTGCCCAGTAATTCAAGATATAAGCCTAAAAGCTTCCGGTCATCATACAGGTTTTTCTCGAAAATTCCCAATAGTTCCTTCTTGGAAAGAAAGGCGGAAAGCTGGGAAAAAACAAAAGCGCACTTAGGGCATTTACCGCACCACCTTTTTTTACTCTTGCCTTTGATTTTAAAATTATTATTGCAACTGGAAAAATAAGGAAAATATTTTTTATGCCTGGAGAAAATTTCGGAAATTTTCAGTTCAGAAAAAGGCCGAAGCAGGCTGAACGTGGTTATGTCCGGGGTGATGAATTTTTGCACGTAATTATTAAAATCTTTTTCCGCTTCAAAGCTCTTTGAATATTGATGGTTGATATTTTTTCCCAGGTATTTGACGTTTCCAAAGTTGGCGCTTTGCTCATTGGAAAAAATTATATATTTGTAGCCATATAAGATTCCGGCCAGGAGCGCGGAAAACGAATAAATGGATGAAATGGGAATATGGCCGTTATAGGCCCCCTTTAGCCCTAAAAGTTTTTTATCTAAAGTCCTTTCAAACAAAATCCGCTTTTTTCCTATTATCCTCGACACCTCTTTTTGTATTTTACTGTCGCCGAGGCTAAATAAGGAGAAATTAAAATGCCCGCTATTTAATAATTCAGCTGAAACTATGGAATCTTTTCCTCCGCCGACCGGTACCAGAAAGCTGTTTTTTATTCCTATCTTAACCGGCAAAGTTTTTTTATCAGCAAAAGGAAATTTGACCAGTTTTCTAAAATCAATTTTGTTTTTATAATAGAATTCGCCCAGTCCAATCGTATAAAGCTTATTCCAATAATCGGCCTGGGCCTTGCTCAAGGCTCCCGATTTAATGATTATTTTTTTCGGGCAATAGGCTTTCCAATAGCTTACGCCCATTGCCAAATGCAGGCCGAACAGGGCTTCATTCAGGGCGGCTTTGTTAATTTTGTCCCAGGCGGCCTTATTTTTTAGCTTCAATGTTTCGACAAAATTTGTTTTTTCTCCCAAGCGGTAAAAGAACCGGATCTCGTTCCTGAATTTGTCCAGTTCAAATTTTTCAAAAGCGAAAGTGTCGATTGATTTTTTTTTCGGTTGACTTTGGGGCATATTTATGGCAAGGTTTTGTTAAGACAAAAATATTTTTAATGTTCCTTTTTAGCGTGCGAGGAGGGCATAGTGAAAATTATTGATATGGGCTTATTGGAGGCATTGTCGAGTCTAGGCGTTAGCTTTGCCTGTTTTGTTGCCGGTATATTTTTTGCGCTGGTAATCAGAACCAAAGACATTGCCACGAACTATCAACTGGCGATTGCCATTGGCCTCGTTCTCGCGGTCATTGTAATTGGCATTATAGTTGGCCTTGAAGGCATCCGGTACTTTTATCCCGCCTTCCTAAAGCGGTTCTTCGGACGGATAGCCTTGGCTTGCTACGAATTGCCAAACACATTGACTAGCATGGCCAAAAGGCTGGGCATGTTCTAGACCCGCCGGGGCAATTTCCGCCCCGGTTTTCTTTTATCCGACAACCTCCATCTCTCCCCAATTCTTCCCGACTTTGGCCTCAACCTCAATCGGAATTTTAAGACTTACAACGTTCTCCATTATATCTTTAATTATTTTGGCCCATTTTTCAGCCTCATCTTCGCGCACTTCAAATAATAATTCATCATGCACTTGCAAAAGCATTCTGGCGGAAGAATCTTTCAGATTTTTAATTTTTACTTCCGGCAAAGCTTCGGCTACTTTAATCATGGCCAGTTTCATGATATCAGCGGCCGCGCCCTGTAAGGGCGTGTTGATGGCCATCCGCTCGGCCGCCTTTTTAATCTGCATCACCGAAGAATTGATTTCCGGCAAATATCTTTTCCGTCCGAACATGGTCTCGGCATAGCCTTTTTCTTTGGCTTTTTCTAGACTGTCTTCGATATATTTTTTAATTCCAGTGTGGGCCGCGAAATATTTGTCGATAAATTCTTTGGCGCGATCGTAGGGGATATCCGCGTTTTGAGAAAGTCCATGCGGACCCTGGCCGTACAATATTCCAAAATTAGTGGCTTTAGCTTCCCTTCTCATCTGCGGCGTCACCTCTTCTAATTTGACCTGGTTAATTTCAGCGGCGGTTGATTTATGAATGTCTAGACCATCGCGAAAAGCCCTCGTCATTACTTTATCGCCGGAAACATGAGCGGCCAAACGCAATTCGATTTGGGAATAATCAAGCGACAAAAGCCGGCAGCCTTTTTCGGCGATAAACGCTTTTCTTATCTCCCGGCCCAGTTCGGTGCGTATCGGAATATTTTGCAGGTTCGGTTCGGTTGAAGACAACCGGCCGGTTGAAGTTATTGCCTGGTTGAAGCTCGTATGCAGGCGCCCGGTCGGTTTAGTAATTAATTCCGGCAAGGCGCGGATGTAGGTGCTTTCCAGCTTGGTTAATTCGCGGTATTCCATGATTAGAGGAATAATCGGATGCCGATCGCGCATTTTAATTAATTCATCGGCCGAAGTTGATATCCCGGTTTTGGTTCTCCCGATCCCGGCGGTAGAAATTCCAAGATCAACGAAGAGCACTTCTTTTAACTGCTGGGTAGAGCTTATATTGAATTTTTTTCCGGCCAGCTTGAGAATTTTTTCTTCCAGTTTTTCTATATCGCGGTTGATATTTTTTCCCATGGCTTTTAAAAAATCAGTATCGATTTTTACGCCGGTTAATTCCATGTCCGCTAAAATTTGTACTATAGGCATCTCAATGCCAAAGAATAATTTTATCTGGTCCTGCGCCTTTAGCTCTTTTTCTAATTTTTTGGCTAACCTAGCCGTAAAATCGGCATCTTCACAGGAATAAAGGCTTAAATTTTCCGCCGAAATTTGCGAAAATGAAATTTTATTTTTTCCCTTCCCCAAAAGCTCTTCCTTGGAAATTTTTTCAAAGCCGAATTCGGAAAAAGCCAAAGCGTCCAGTCCGTGCTGGCGCGTTCCGGGATTTAGAATGTAAGAAGCGATCATGGTATCGAAATATATTCCTTCCATTTCCATTCCGAAAGCCTTCAATATTTTATAATCAAATTTTATATTTTGCCCGACTTTTTTTATTTTCGGATTATTTAAAATTGGTTTCAGGCGGGAAACAATTTTTTCCAGTTCAATGCCTTTTTTGCCGGCCGAAGCAGCCGGAAAAATATCTTCTTTCGCGCTGGCGCTTTGATCAAATAGATTTAAATTTCTGGCCTTGGCTTCGCAGGCCCCCAGGACGTTTTTTACCTTAACAAAATACGCCTCTTTTTCTTTCCAGGAAAAGCTGACGCCGAGTAAAAGAGAACAATGCGGATCAAATTCCGAAGTTTCCGTATCGATGGCGAATATCTTTTGTTTTTTTAATTCTTTAACGAATTTTTCAAATTCTTTTTCATCGTCAATCAGCCGGTAGCTGAAAAGTTTTTTATTTCTTTCGAATTTATCTTCGCCGGATCCGGCCCTGGCCTGGCCGCTCTCCCCGCCGGAATCTTTTTTTATTTTTCCTCCGGGTGACAGCCCCTGGTTTATTGTAAATTGGGCGTCTATTTCCCTGATTTTTGGAAGGAGAGATTTGAATTCCAGTTCGCTTAACAGCTGAACCAGTTTTTCTTTGTCATATCGGCCGAATTTCGAATTGGCCAAGCTAAAATCGGTTTTAACGCGGCATTCAATTCGCGCCAGTTTTTGGCTTAAATACGCCTGCTTCTTGTTTTCAGCTAATAATTGCGCGATGCGCGGCTTGATTTTGTCCGTTTTTTTCTTTCCTTCAAGATATTTATATACGCCATCTAAAGTTTTGAACTTTAATAAAAGTTCTATGGCGGTTTTTTCTCCGACGCCGGGCACTCCCGGTATATTGTCCGAAGGGTCGCCGCGCAAAGCCTTGTAATCGACCATTTGGGCGGGAACCAATCCCAGGAACCTTTCTTTGACCTTTTTTTCGTCGTAGATTACATTATCCGAAAGGCCGTGGCTCATGGTATAGACTTTGGTGTGCGGATTAACTAGCTGCAAGGTATCCAAATCGCCGGTAACGATTATTTTATCGACCGCCCCGTCGACTGTCTGGACAATTGTTCCAATTAAATCGTCCGCCTCATAGCCGGACATTTCATAAATTGGGATGCCAAAAGCCCGGGAGACTTCCTTAATTCGCGGAATTTGTTTGTATAATTCCATCGGAGCCGCCGCCCGGTGGGCTTTATATTGTTCGTAGGCCGCGTGGCGGAAAGTCCGGTCTTTTTTATCCAAAGTCAAAGCGACATATTCGGGCTTTAGTTCTTTTAGGGCCTTCAAAAGCACCATAATAAAGCCGTAAATCGCGTTGGTCATCTCGCCGGATTTAGTTGTCATCGTTGCCGGCAAAGCGTGAAAACTGCGGTGGATCAGGGCGTTTCCGTCAATGACTAATAATTTTGGTTTTTTGATTGAAGCCATTTTTTTCAATTAACAATTGGCAATTTTAAATTATCAATTGGTTATTTGCCTGATATTATTATACCTTACGGCATTTTACAAGTAAATGAAAGTGGTCAAATTTAAGCCAAAATATTGACAACCGCTGATAATTTGTTATAATAATTCAAGCTCTGGCAAAGAGCTTTTCTTTTACTAAAATTATTGAAAATTGATAATTGTTGATTGAAGATTGATTTTGGTCCCTTCGTCTAGTGGTTAGGACACCAGGTTTTCATCCTGGTAACAGGGGTTCGATTCCCCTAGGGACTACAAGCACGAGTTAAAAAAACCGGGTTAATAGCCCGTTTTTTATTTTGTGTTTTATGCTAATTGGGGTAAAATTGGGTTATATGAAAACAGGAAGCCAGCATTATCGGACTATCTGGATTTCGCCGGATGATCCGAAAATTATCCAAATTATCGACCAGACCCGCCTGCCGCATGAATTTATTATTGAGGATTTAAAGACAGTGGCAGACGCGGCCGGGGCTATAAAAGAAATGAAAGTGCGGGGAGCGGGATTAATCGGCGCTACCGCCGGTTATGGCATGTATTTAGCCGCCTTGGAGTCCGCTCACAGCACGTCCTTTGACGATTATATAGAAAGCGTCGGAGAAAAGTTAAAGACCACCCGGCCGACCGCGGTTAATTTGGCTTGGGCAGTAGAACGCCAGCTTAGAATTATTAGAAGCAAGGACGCGCCCGAAGAAAAAATTACCGCCGCTTTTAAAACTGCCAATGAAATTGCCGAGGAAGACGCGGCGTACTGCAAAAAAATCGGCGAGCATGGCTTAATATTAATTGAGGAAATAAGCCGAAAGAAAAACGGCGAGACCGTAAATATATTAACCCATTGCAATGCCGGCTGGCTGGCCTTTGTTGATTATGGCTCGGCTACCGCCCCTATGTACGCGGCCTATGATCGGGGAATTAAAATTCATGTTTGGGTGGATGAAACCCGGCCAAGAAACCAGGGAGCCGGCCTTACCGCCTGGGAATTGGGTCAGCACGGCGTCCCGCATACGCTTATCGCTGATAATACCGGCGGGCACCTTATGCAGCATGGTTTAGTAGATATGGTCATCGTCGGCGCTGACCGGGTAACGAGAACCGGCGACGCCGCCAATAAAATCGGTACTTACTTAAAAGCTCTGGCCGCCAAAGATAATAATATTCCTTTTTACGTGGCCCTGCCCTCTTCGACTTTTGACTGGGAAATAAAGGACGGCCAAAAAGAAATTCCGATTGAGGAAAGAGATGGAAGCGAAATTAAATATGTTTCCGGCTGGCATGACGGAAGCATAAAAAAAGTATTAATCTGCCCGCCGTCCAGCCCGGCCTTAAATTACGGCTTTGACGTTACTCCGGCCCGGCTTATAACCGGCCTTGTAACCGAGCGCGGGATCTGCGAGCCAAATGAGAAAAGCTTAATAAATTTATTTCCCGAACATGAAACCTGTTAAAACAAAAGACGGGTATATTAAATTTGACTGCCGTTGGAAAGAAGCTAGACCCATCCCGGCTGGTAGATTAAAAACGATCAATTACTGGCGAAAAAAATTATACGCTTTGGGAATGATTGGAAGTGATAAAAAAGGAATCGGTTTTGGGAATATAAGCCAAAGGATTGGCCGGACCGATATGTTTATAATCACCGGAAGCGCTACGGGAAAATTTAAGAAATTAAATAATAAGCATTATACGCGGGTTACGGGTTATGATTTTAAAAAGAATAGTTTGAATTGCCAAGGCCCGGTAAGAGTTTCTTCCGAATCGTTATCGCACGCGGCAGTATATAAGTCAAATAAAAACGCGAACTGCGTTATTCACATCCATAACCAAAAGCTATGGAAAAAATTAAAGAATAGAGTTCCGGCCACTTCTCCTAAAGCGGCTTACGGCACCCCGGCAATGGCCAGGGAAATAGAAAAATTGTTTAAGCAAACCGATGTAAAAGATAAAAATATTTTTGTCATGGCCGGCCACCGTTACGGGCTAGTAGCTTTCGGCCCTGATGCCGCTTCGGCCGGGAAGGTTATTATTATGGCTAATAGGGGGCTTTATTTTTAAACTATTAATCCGAAGAAATCATATTAATAAAAAAGACCGGGCTATCCCCGGTTTTTTGATTGAGTGGATGTGTATTCTTGGGCGGCGGTTTTTTTCGGCCTTTTAATGTTTTTTATCGCTTCGATTTCGCTAATCAAGTTTTGAAGCTGGCCTTCAATTTTTTCTAGAGAGCGCTTATTTTGGACATCGAACTGCTCTTCCTCCTCGTCTTCCTTTTGGATTTCTTCTACATCTTCCTGAATTTCGTCGACATCCTTCTGAATCTCATCTACATCTTCCTGAATTTCGTCGACATCCTTCTGAATCTCATCTACATCTTCCTGAATTTCGTCGATGTCTTCCTCGACTTCGGTCAAGCTTTTAATGTTTTGGTTTACCGCCATCTGGATAAAAATGGCGAGATAAATCGCTTCCAATGAAACCAGGGTGGTAATGATCAATAGTACCTTGTCGGCATTGAATCCGAGAAAAACCAAAGAAAACGCGACGCCAAAAAGAAGCGTATGCACTAAAAGAGATGATACCGACCCGATCCAGTCCATAATCCAGTGGGAAAAATCGGTAAGCATGCTGAACCTGAATTGGCGGCTGAAAAATTTTGGCATAAGAAATTAAAAAAGAATTTCTGATAGCTAAATATTACCAGCAAAAAAGATTCTAGTCCAGTAATCAAAAATCATAAAAAAGCCGGGCCTTTCGGCCCGCCTTTCGATTTTTTATCTTGAATGAGTGATGGTGCTTTTAGGAATCAGACCCGTTAGTAGTAGTAATACTATCGAACCAACGGCGGCTGTCAAAAGGGATATCCAAAAGTCGATGGACGCAACCCCGAACAAGGCAAATATATTGCCGCCAATCAACGCCCCGACTATGCCGACTATCATATCGCCGGCAATCCCCAGTCCGCTTCCGGTCATAATTTCTGAAGCGATCCAGCCGGCCACCAGCCCAATAACTATAAAAGCAATTATGCTTCCTGCAGTGATCATAATTTCACCCCCTTTCTAAATTAAGATGATATTATCTTCGGCGCAGAGTTTTTGCCCTGGCTTTACCGCCTTTTTTTCCGGCCTTCCTTGCCTCTTCGGAGGTGAACTCATGGGCCGTACCTTTAGCGTGGGCCGCTTTTCCGCCTTTCGACGCAATCTTTCTTTGTTTTTCCGGATCCATTGATGCAAAGCCTCTTTTCGCTGTTCTTTTTGCCATATTATTGAATTAAATATTAATCATTTTTTAATTATCGTCCGCTACAATAGCGAAGCAGTTTGATTAATCTATATGAAACCAGACGCTCTGCCATTTAACATATTTCATTAATAATTTGAATTAAATATATGCATATAAGAAAATCGGCTAAAAACCTAGTGAATCCCTTAAGCTTTAATAGCAGGCTTTTTTCAAGAATTTTTGTTTTAGGTAATTTCTATTCCAAAGAACGGGAAACCGTACTGGGGAAAATCGGCAAGAGCTTGCAGTTTTTCGGCAGGAATTTGAAGCTTTTAAAGCCGAAATACTAAAAACAGGCGATAAATGGATTAATCTCGAAATGAAAGAACGTTTCCGGGAGGGCGTCATAAATTAGAAAAACAGAGCTTTTATTCGGCAACAATTTTATTGTTGCCGTTTTTGATCTTGTTTTTTAAAAGTTTCATTCCACGGTGGATGATAACGCTTATGTTATTGGGCGACCGGCCGGTTAGCCTGGAAATCTCGGTTATGCTTAGCTGGTCGACATAGCGATAGGTAATTATTTTTTGGTGATGGTTTTTAAGTTCGCCAAGATATTTTTTAAAAGTCTCCATTTCAATGTTAATGTCCATTTCTTTTTCCTGGACCGGGTCGACGATTGTCTTTTTAGGACTGACACTTTCCAAAGATACCGGGTACTTGTCTTTGCGGCGGTAATGGTCGATAATCAAATGGTTGGCGACCATGTAAAGAAACTTTTTGTAATCCCTAACCTGGTTATTTGCCGAGGAAATGTATTGCCAGGTTTTAAAAAAAGTTTCCTGGGTAAGGTCTTGGGCCATCTCCCAATTAGAAACCCGAAAATATATATGCTTCAAGATTATCGGCGCATAATCGTTATAAGCCCGTGCGAAGGCGTTGTTTTCCGCTCTATCCATATAATTGGGGCGCTAGTAGCTATTCCTAAGCTAATTTTTTAGTCCATAATAATTATTCCGTCAAGCTAAGCTATAATATATTATACGCACGCCGATTAATTAATGATGAAGCCGAATTGAAAATGCCCCGAAAAAGGAGCATTTTTGTTATGCCCCCAAATCTGTACATGGCCTTAAATAGGCAGAATATGTTATAATTGATGAGTAATAATTAATAAAAATCTCTATGCTAGACAACATGCCCGGGATTGTTAAAAAAGGCTTAATAGCTATCGGCATCCTGTTTTTGGCATGGATCGCCTTTGCCATTTTTTCCTATGCCAATCGGTCGGCGATCGTATATAGATCGACAATGTCAAACGGCGATTTGTCGATTAATCCGGGTGGCTCGGGCTACGGGGAAGCCAGCGTTGAAGATTTTTCAATTCTAAAAGAGAAAAAAGGTCAAGCGGGAGGTGTCGCGTCATCGCCTAGTTTAGATGTTAATCAGGAGATATCCGGCCCGGGAGCAAAGAGCGTTTCCCAAAATAATGTTAACGCAGTTGATAAAAAAATAATCAAAACCGGAAATTTGAGCCTTACAGTGGCAAAGGCTGATACGGCGGCGGAAAAAATCGGACAAATCGCGAAAGAAAATCAGGGCGAAGTCTATTCTTCGGATTTTTATGAAACAACAAACGGGTTAAAAAGCGGAACGATTACTATCCGGGTGCCGCATTCCAGTTTTGAAAAAGTTTTTAACGAAATAAAGAAAGCGGCAACCCAGGTTTTAAGCGAGTCAACCAACGCCCAGGATGTAACCCAGGAATACATCGATTTGGAGGCGCGTTTAAAAAATAAAAAAGCCGAGGAAAAATCTTTTGTAGACCTCCTGAATCGTTCCGGGAAAATTGAAGAGATTTTAGCGGTAACCCAGGAGGTGGCGAGAGTAAGGACCGAGATTGACTTGATGGAAGGCCAGATCCGCTACATGAATTCCCAAACCGATAGGTCAACGATATCGGTCTATTTAACCGAAGACGCGACAATAGTTCCCGAGAGCAATGCCTGGCGGCCGCTGCAGGTCGTAAAAGCGTCGGTTAAGATGCTTCTTATTAACGGGCAGAATTTTATCGACGGATTGATCAGCTTCCTGATTGTCACTTTGCCCATGCTCTTAATGTGGGCTCTTATTCTCTGGCTTTTCTATATTGCCGGAAGAAAAGTTTACCGCCGATTGAGGAATAAATAAATATAAAATAGGCCGTAGCAGCTATTTGAGATTTTTTGAGAGATAACTCTCTAACTCATCAATTTTAATTCTCTCTTGCTTCATCGAATCCCGGTCGCGGACAGTTACCGCCTGGTCTTTCAGGCTGTCGTAATCAACCGTCAGGCAGTAAGGCGTGCCGATTTCGTCCTGCCTCCGGTAGCGCTTGCCGATGGAGCCGGTTTCATCATACTCGGTAACGAATTTATCTTTTAAGCTGTTAAAAATTTCCATAGCCGCTTCGGGCAAGCCGCCTTTTTTCATTAAGGGGAAAACGGCGGCTTGGATCGGGGCGATTTTTTTCGGGAATTTTAAAACTACCCGGGTTTCGCCTTCCACTTCTTCTTCGTTATAGGCGGCTAAAAGCGCGACTAAAACAGTCCGGTCTACGCCAAAGGTGGGTTCTAGGACGTGCGGGACATAGCGCTCGTTATTCTCGGCGTCAAAATATTCCAACTTTTGGCCGGAGAATTTCGCGTGCTGGGTTAAATCAAAATCGCTTCGGTGGGCAATGCCGTAAAGCTCTTTAACGCCAAAAGGAAATTTATACATGGTGTCGATGGTTTTCTTTGAGTAATGGGAAAGTTTTTCTTTCGGGTGCTCGTAGCGGGACACGTCTTCTTTTTTCGCGCCGATTTCCAAGGCGAATTCTTCCTGGAGCTTTAGCCAGTTTTCAAACAGCGGCTCCCACTCGGTTTTTGGATGGATGAAGTATTCGATCTCCATCTGCTCGAATTCCCTTAAACGGAAGATGAAATTTCCGGCGACGATTTCATTCCTAAAAGCTTTTCCGATTTGGGCGATGCCAAAAGGAATTTTTACCCGCATTGAATCCAAAACGTTCTTAAAATCAACGAAGATGGCGCCAGCGGTTTCCGGCCTTAAATAGACCGGAAGGCTTTTTCCTTCGGCGTCGGTAATCCCGTTCATCTCGGTTTTAAACATCATGTTAAAAGTCCGGGCTTCAGTCCAGTCGGAAGCTCCGCAGTTCGGGCATTTGATTTTTTTCTCTTTTAAAACTTTGGTCATGCCTTCTAAGTTGCCCTCCATATCTTCTCCGGTGGCTTCTTCGACTATATGGTCGGCCCGGAACCGCTTTTTGCATTTTTTGCAATCAACCATGGCGTCGTTAAACCCGCCGACGTGGCCCGAAGCTTCCCAGAGTTTGGGATGTAAAAGTATCGGGCCGTCAATGCCGACAATATCCGGCCGGCCGGAAACGAATTTTTTCCACCAAAGCCTTTTGATGTTATTTTTCAGTTCGGTGCCGTAAGGGCCGTAAGAATAGGCGTTCGCGAAGCCGCCGTAAATTTCGCAGGCCGGGAAAATAAAGCCTCTTCTTTTGCATAAAGAGACAATTTTTTGCATTAAGTCGCTACTGTTGTCGTTGTTTTTTGCCATAGAGTTTGTCAGCCACTGGCTACTGGGAATAGCCTCATGGCAGTTAGAAAGCATCTTTAAAAATCTGAATTTATTGTAATTATAGCTGAATTTTCTATCTTGTCAATTTTTTATCCAAACGAGGTACTCGATATTATCGCCTTTTTTTCCGCTTATCGGGGACTTTATAATATCCTTAACTTTAATCTTTATCTCCTTTAATTCCTCTTTTACCATTAAAACAATCTCGTCTAAACGCTCTTCATCCACCTTGCCTTTTTTTAGCCATTGCCGGGGTGCTTCGTAATGCGGTTTTAATAGCGAAATCATCTCTCCGCCGGGCTTTAAAAATTTCAAGGCGGTTGGCAGAATATTTTTTTGCCGGGTCCAGCTGGTGTCGATAGAAATAAAATCCACAAGCTCGGGAAGCTCGACGTGCATGGCGTTAGTCCGTTCCATAACAACTACTCGGGCGTCGTTTCTTAAGTTCCAATCAAGGAGGCCGTAGCCGGTTTCCACGGCATACACTTTTTTAGCGCCGTGCTTTAAGAGGCAATCAGTAAAGCCGCCGGTCGAAGCCCCAAAGTCGGCGCAAATTTTGTCTTTAACATCAATATTAAATTGCGCTAAGGCATGCTCCAGCTTTTCTCCGCCCCGCGAAGCGTACTTTGAGTTCATGAAATTACATTTCTTCAAGGATTTCGATTCCTAAAAGATTGAGTCCATTATTAATAACCGTATTAACGGATGAAAGTAATGCTAATCGAGCTTGCCGCGCGCTATCCTCGGCTTTTAATACCGGTATGTTGTGGTAATAATCATTAAACATCTGCGCCAGCTCAAATAAATATTTAGCGATTTCAGCCGGGTCGTAATTTTTTCCCGCCTTTTCAGTAATTTCCGGATATTTAGAAAGTTTTAAAATCAATTGATGTTCCCGGGGCTCGGCTAGCTGGCTGTAATCAGCCTTGGCGCTTTGTTTTCCGGCTTTGCGGAGGATGCTGGAAACGCGCGCGAACGTGTATTGTAAATACGCGGCGGTAAAGCCGTCAAAGCGCAGGGCCTGATCAATATCAAACGTGATAACGCTTCCGGCGCTGACTTTTATCATCTCAAATTTAACCGCCCCAACCGCGATTTTCCAGGCGGTCTGGTTGATTTTCGCGCTGTTCCAATTTTCGTGCCGCTTTTTGGTTTCACTTATAGTTTTTTCCAAAAGTTTTTCTTTTAAATCCTCGTAAGTAATAACATTCCCTTCGCGCGAAGACATCATTCCCGAAGGGAGCTTTACGAATTCATAAGCCAAATGGACCATTTCTTTTTTTACTCCGAGCTTTTCTAAGATGGCGAAAAGTTGCTTAAAATACAGGCTCTGGCGGACATCCACGACATATATGGATTTATCTAGTTTGTATTTTTTAAATTTTTCCAAAGCCAAAGGGATGTCAGCCACCGGATAAGTAGTCGTGCCGTCCGTACGGACAATAACCAGTACGCCCAGACTCTCGCCTAAATCGGCAATAATCGCCCCCTCGCTTCGTTTTAGAACGCGCTTTTCATATAGCTCGGATACCAGGTCCTTGCCTTTTTCGATGAATTCGCTTTCGTAAAAAATATTATCAAATTTTACGCCCAGTTCGGCGTAGATTTTATCAAACTGGTCAATACTCCATTCCCGGGTTTTAAACCACAGCTTATGGTCCTCGCCTTTGCGGCTTTCTATGCTTTTCATTATTGCGCGGACCTCTAGGTTAGCCTTTTCATCTTCCTTTAATTCCTTCGTGGCTTGGGCGTAGATCTGCCCGAGATAAAAACCTTTGTTTTGAGGAATGTCTTTCATGCCCCTGTTCTTTAATTTCCAAACTGTTTTGGCAACGTGAATGCCAAAGTCATTAATATAAGAAACCGGAATCGATTTAAAGCCGTTTGCGGCTAAAATCCGGCTAACTGAATCGCCGAAGCAGAGATTCCTTAAATGCCCGACATGATATTCTTTATGAGTGTTGGCGTTAGAGAATTCAATCATCACCTTTTTACTCTTGCCGGTTTTATTCGCGCCATACTTATCCTTTTCTTTTCCGATTTCCTTTAACACCGATTCAGTTAAATTGGTTTTATTAAAAGTAAAATTTAAATACGGTCCAACCGCTTTGACGCCGGCAATAATTTTATCAGCCGGAATTTTATTTACCAATTCAGAACAGAGTTCGATTGGGGTTTTCTTGTGTTGTTTCGCCAATTCGAAGCAAGCCAAGCTCAAATCGCCGAATTCGGGATTCGGGGGATAAATAAAGCTGTCTGGTTTTACGAGCTTTCGTTTTAACGCTTTATTAACCTTCTCCGCGGCATGCGCTTTCACCTTATTTAATGAGTTCATATTTATCTAATTGAAATTTTTACAAATTGCCTTTTTCCCCGCTGAATAATCATGCCCTCTTTTGTTTCTATATTCATGTTGGCGTCTTTAACCGCTTCGCCATTAATTTTTATCCCGCCTTGCTCAATCAGCCTTCGAGCCTCGCCTTTACTGGCGACCAGGTTGGCGCTGACCAAGAGGTCAACAATATTTCGCGTTCCTGATGACATGCTAAGCTCCCTGACTTCATCTGGAATTTCTTTATGCTGGACGGTTTTAATAAAATGTTTTTGGGCTTTTTTGGCTTTAGCCTGGTTATGGATAATTTTAGTGATCTCAAAAGCCAGTTTCATCTTTAAATCGCGGGGGTTGGTGTTTGGGTTCTTCAAATCTTCCTGGATTTTTTTTACTTCTTCCGCCGGAACCATGGTTGCCAATTCAAAAGCTTGGTCAATTATACCGTCCGGCCAGCTCATCACCTGGCCGTACACGTTTTCCGGCGTTTCATTCATGAATACGGCGTTGCCTTCGGTTTTGCCCATTTTCGCGCCGTTCGGGTCAGCCAGGAGCTTAGTGGTCAAAACATATTTTTCCTTGTTACGCATGGCCCGCATCAAATCCCGGCCGCACATCATGTTAAACATCTGGTCATTCCCGCCGATTTCCAAATCAACGTCCATAGCGACCGAATCATACCCCTGGGCAACTGGGTAAAGGAATTCATGAAAGTGAATCGGCTTTTCATCTTTCATCCTTTCCTGGAACATATCTCTTTGGATCATCTGCTGAACCGTGAAATTTGACGTAATTTCAATCAGGTCTTTAAAAGTTACTTTGTCTGACCATTTTGAGTTATACATGACTTGCGCCGGATTTTCGCCTTTGAAATTCAGATAAGCACCTGCCTGCTTTTTGTAATTTTTAGCGTTAGCTCGCACTTCTTCCCGGGTCAGTTTTTTCCGGGTGGCCGTTTTGTCGGTCGGATCACCGATCATTCCGGTAAAATCGCCGATTAAAAAGATGACTTCATGGCCCAACTCCTGAAACTGCCTTAATTTGTTTAGCTGGATGGCATTCCCAATATGCAAGGCTTCGGCGCTTGGGTCAAAGCCGCAGTAAAGGCGGATCCGTTGGCCGGACATTAAAACTTTTTCCAAGGCTTCGTAAGACGGATAGATTTTTTCCACTCCGCGGCTTAATACTTCTCTAATTTTTTCCTGGTTAGTTATAACTGCCATAAAGTTAGAAATTTTAGTCGAGAAATGAGTAATTATGGGTTTATTTTAGCTGAAAATTCGAATAAATGCAATCTAGCCGGAAGAGAATGGACATTTGTCTTTTTTCCAATAAATGAGTAGAATGAAAATATACAAATGGAGTAATAATTATGAAAAAGCAATACTTAATTATTGGGGTTTTGATAATAGCGGCCATTGCCGGCTACTTTTATTTTTCCAAAAAGCCGGCTGGGAAGGTGAACGGCGGAAACACCGACTTAATTCTTTACTACGGCAGTACTTGCCCGCATTGCAAAAACGTGGAAGATTTTATTGCCAATAATAAAATCGACGAAAAGATAAAAATTATCCGCAAAGAAGTTTTTGAAAACAAAGCCAATAATGCGGAACTGGGCGAGAAAGCGGTTGATTGCGGATTAGCGATCGACAAGGTCGGGGTTCCCTTCTTATGGGACAACGGCCGGTGCTTTGAAGGCGACCAGCCGATTATTGATTATTTAAGTAAAAAATAGCGCAGTTTAATTATGATGGTTTTTTACATACTAATACCGCTTTTCGGGCTCCTTAAAGCGAGCTTTGCCCAAGCGATTTGTCCGGTTTGCACGGTTACGGTCGTGGCGGCTATGGGTTTATCAAGATGGCTCGGCGTTGACGATACGATAGCCGGCGTCTGGATCGGCGGATTGACAGTTTCTTTGATCTATTGGACAATGGATTGGCTGGATGGGAAAAAATGGCGCTTTCCTTACGACCGACCGGCCGTTATAATCGGATATTATGTATTAATCTACTTCTCTCTTTATTATAGCAATTTTGTCCACCTTTCCGGCAACAAACTTTGGGGAATCGACAAATTGCTTTTAGGAATTCTCTCCGGCAGTTTGGTTTTCTGGGGGGCGGCCTGGCTCTATCATTACCTGAAACGAAGAAACGACGGGCACGCATACTTTCCTTTTCAAAAAGTCGTTATGCCGGTCAGCGCCCTCCTTATTTTAAGCGCAATTTTTTACTTCATCACTAAATAATCGGCAAAATTTTAATCAGTAATGCCGATTAAAAAAATATGGACGCCCAAAAACTAAACGAATTTATCGCCAAGGTGGATAATATGAAAAAACAGGACAAGATGGATTTGTCCTCGGATCAGGATTTGTCGATTGCAATTATGAACCTGGTTTCAATAGAAGAGCATTTCTTTTTTACCGGAGCGAAGCTCGGTAAGCCTGAGTATTACGACCTGCTCCAAGAAGCCCGGGCGATGCGCGGCGATCTGCTTCGAAAAATTGTTAAAGACCCGGAAGGCGAACAGTGGTGCATTTCCAAACATTTACTCGCCGCCTCCATGCGTTTAATGGAAGTTGGAACCAAGCAGCATAAAATGGGAAAAAAGGAAGAAGCTAATGATTTATTTCAAAAAGCCTATGACCTTTATTCGTTATTTTGGGGCTTGAATTTAAAAGTGATAGGAGTAGAGGGCGTGAAAAAAATTGACGAGGACGCGATTAATAAGCATGAAGCGGAAAATACTCCTAAGGCTGAAAGAAAAGGCTTTATGGGAAAACTGGGTGAACTGGTTAAGAAGGCTATCGACTGCTGTATTGAGTAATTTAAAAAAATGAAAAGAAGTTTTAATAAAACTTGGGGGGTAATTTCACTCTCGGTATTTATACTAAGCGGCTTAAATTTTTGCGTTTTGCTTTTACCAATCCCGGCAATGGCGAGCGAAGAACAACCGACTAGTCGCGCGATGCCGCGGCCTGTGATGGGCACTTGCGGCGGGCACGCGACGCGAGCCGAAGCTCCTGTTGTCCATCCTGCCAAAGGCCTAAGCGCTGATTCAGATAGTCAAAACGGAAATACAGTCCTTCCTTGCTGCGCTAACCATGAAAAGACCAGCCTGACTGATCTTCCAAAAGAAAAAGACGGCTTTCATCCGATAATAATTCCGGCCCAGGCTCTGACCGGATACGGCAGTTATCAGATTTATTATAATTCTTCGGGATATCTATTTTTAGATCTTCCGCCGCCCGAGGCCGGGTTAATTTCCTCAATATTTAAAAAAGAATAGTTTTATGTTTAACCGCGGACATCCTTTTTTCGGGATGTTTTTGTATTTATCAAGCAAATAGAATAAGATTAAATATAAGCGAATAAACATATGAAAAAATTAACTATACCGATTAAAGGCATGCACTGTAAATCCTGCGAAATGCTTATTGAAGATAAGTTGAAGGAAGTTACCGGCGTGAAAAAATCAGTTTTAAACCATAAAAGGGGAATAGCGGAAATTCATTACGAAGCCCAGAAGCCTCGGACAAAAGAAATAGAAAAAGCTATCCGCTCGGCTGGCTATGAAATCGGCGCGGAAAAAGACGCGGGCCGGATAAGCCGCGATATAAACGATTATAAAGACTTGGGCCTTGCCTTGGCAGTCATACTCGGTGTCTATTTAGCGCTAAAAAGTTTTGGCATTACCGGAATTAATTTTGGCAGCTCTCTCACGCAGCCTGGCAGTCTCCCGGTCGTCCTCTTAATCGGAGTAACCGCCGGATTTTCGACTTGCATGGCGTTAGTCGGCGGTCTAGTCTTAGGGACTGCGGCGCGCTTTGGCGCCGCGCACCCCGAAGCCACGGCCTTCCAAAAGTTTAAGCCCCACCTGTTTTTTAACCTGGGGCGGATCCTGGGCTTTGCCCTTTTGGGCGGAGTATTAGGGATAATCGGTTCCGTATTCCAGTTTAACGGCTTAACGCTTGGCGGCCTGACGATTATTGTCGCCCTGATTATGCTTTTAATGGGCCTTCAGCTAATCGGAATTTTTCCGGGTTTAAACTCTTTTAAATTGACTCTGCCTAAATTCATTAGCCGCGGGCTTGGGATTAAAACCGAAGCCGGAAAATACAGCCACCTGAAATCAGCGCTCTTGGGCGCCCTGACTTTTTTTCTTCCTTGCGGATTTACCCAGGCCATGCAATTATTCGCGGTTTCGACCGGCAGTTTCCAGACCGGCGCCTTGGTTATGGGAACTTTTGCTCTAGGCACTGCCCCCGGCCTTTTAGGCGTCGGCGGAATTACCGCTTTAGTAAAAGGAATTTTTGCCAGGCGTTTTTTTAAATTCGCCGGCCTTCTTGTAATAATATTCGCCCTCTTTAATCTTATTAACGGATACAACCTTACTGGCCTTTCTTTTGGGGAGGCCGGAAGGAATGAGGTTAATGCTGTCCAAAGCGATCCGAACGTTACGATGGAAAACAACGTCCAGGTAGTTAAGATGGCCGAAGTTTCGAATGGATATACCCCGAACCGGTTTACGATTAAAAAAGGCATTCCGGTAAGATGGGTCATTGACGCCCAAGCCCCTAATTCCTGCGCTTCCACTATTGTATTGTCCAAATACAATATTGTTAAGAGCCTCGTGGCCGGAGAAAACATAATTGAGTTTACGCCTGCGGAAACCGGCACCCTAAAGTTTTCCTGCTCAATGGGAATGTACACCGGAGTATTTAACGTGGTTGACGAGACCGGACAAGGAGCGGCAGAAAATGATTTAACTGCCGCCGTTAAAAAAACTGGCGGAAGCTGCGATGGGTCTTCGAGAGGCTGCGCTTCAGGCGGCTGTGCCATGGCCTCCGGCGGAACTTGCGGATGCGGCCAAAGTTCAGTTCAATAATATTAAATATTAAACCAACAAACGTATGGCAACCATAAAATTCAAGATTAAAAATTTTAACTGTGAAGCCTGTATTGAGCTTTCCAAGTCCATGATCGGTGAAATCGAAGGAGTAAAAGAAGTAAGGATAAAAGATTTGGGCGGGGAAACTGAAGTGGAGGCGGATCGGGAGATTCCTCTTAGTGAAATCCAAAAGGCGCTCGAAGGGACCAATTATGAAGTAGTAAGAGAATAATCATATGCCAAAAATTTTAAAGCTTAATATTTCGGGCATGCATTGCGCGTCGTGCGCCGCGATTATTGAGCGTTCAGTTAAAAAGCTTCCGGGCGTAAAAAACGCGAGCGTTAATTTAGCTTCGGAAAAAGCTACAGTAATCTACGAAGAAGACGAAATAAAAACAGGCGCGATTATTAAGGTAATAGAAAAAGCCGGGTATGGCGCCATCGCTGGATTAAGCGAAAAAGATGAAGCTAAAAGAAAAGAAAAAGAATTAAAAACCCAGACTAATAAATTTCTAATAAGCTTGATTTTGTCTTTGCCGCTGGTTTACTTCATGCTAAACGGTTTTTTCCCAACGCTTCCCGGCCGCGCTCTTATCCCTTATCACGGCCTGATCTCACTCCTTTTAACCATCCCGATCCAGTTTTATATCGGCTTGGGATTTTATAAAGGCGCCTGGTCAAGCCTCAAGATGAAAACTTTTAACATGGATTCGCTAATTGCCATTGGCACTTCGACCGCCTTTTTCTATAGCCTCGCAAATCTTCTTATTTATGCCTCGCGCACTGGCTCGATAATCGGCCAAAACGGCGAAATGGTTCCAGACCTCTACTTTGAAACCGCCGCCTTCCTGATAACTTTCGTAGTATTAGGCAAGCTCCTTGAAGCTCGGACCAAAGGGCGGACGTCAGACGCGATAAAAAAGTTAATGGGGTTAAGGGCGAAAACCGCCCGGGTGGTGCGCGGCAATCAAACCATGGATTTGGCAATCGACGAAGTGAAAAAAGGCGATATAATTATTGTCCGGCCAGGTGAAGCCATTCCGATTGACGGACAAATAGTAAAAGGCGCCTCTTCGATTGACGAATCCATGCTGACCGGCGAATCAATCCCAGTGGAAAAGAGTTTAGGAGATAATGTTATTGGCGGGACGATTAATAAGACTGGAAGTTTTGAATTTAAGGTAACGAGAATAGGGGAAGAAACGACCTTAGCCCAGATAATTAAAGTAGTCGAAGAAGCCCAGGGATCAAAAGCGCCGATCCAGTCTTTTGCCGATAAAATAAGCGCGTATTTTGTCCCGATAGTAATCGGCTTAGCTGTCCTTACTTTTATCGTCTGGTTCTTTTTCCTAAACGCCACCCTTGCCTTCTCGTTAATGGCCTTTACCGCCGTTATTGTTATTGCCTGCCCTTGCGCCCTGGGACTCGCTACGCCAACCTCTCTCATGGTCGGAACCGGTAAAGGCGCCGAGTACGGCATCCTGATTAAAGGCGGAGAACCTTTGGAAGCAGTAGAAAAGATAAACGCCATTATTTTTGATAAAACCGGGACGATAACTAAAGGCAAACCGGAAGTAACCGATATTGTGGGGTTTGGGAAAACTGATAGTGATAAAGTATTATCCATTTCCGCCAGTTTAGAGAAACAATCCGAGCATCCTTTAGCCGAAGCGATATTTAACAAAGCTGAAATAGAAAAGAATGGATTGAGCGAAGTGGAAAAATTTAAGGCAATTCCGGGGCTGGGCGTAACGGGCGAAATCAGCGGAGAAAAATATTATTTAGGCAACCGAAAATTAATTTCTCAAACCGCTAAACTGCCAATCGGAAAGCTGGAAGCGCAGATCGCAAAACTGGAAAATGAAGGAAAAACCGTAATGCTTTTAGCTAATGAAAAAGAAATCTTAGGCGCGGTCGGCGTAGCGGATACTATCCGGAAAACTTCCCGCGAGGCGATCGAAAAATTAAAGGATATGGGACTCGAAGTCTATATGATTTCCGGCGATAATGAACGGACCGCTAAAGCGATTGCCGCGCAAGCAGGAATCGATTACGTCTTATCTGAAGTATTGCCCGAAGACAAGGCAAAAGAGGTTAAAAAATTGCAGGCGGACGGAAAGAAAGTCGCCATGGTTGGAGACGGTATTAATGACGCTCCGGCTTTGGCGCAAGCTGATTTAGGCATTGCCATGGGTTCCGGGACCGACGTGGCTATGGAAACCGGCGGCATCATAATCATGCGAAATGATTTGCGCGATGTCGTAACCGCCTTTGAACTGTCCGCGGAAACAATGGGTAAAATAAAGCAGAATATGTTTTTTGCCCTGTTCTATAACGTTATCGGCATCCCGATTGCCGCCCGGGTATTTATGGGCTTTGGCTTAGTCCTAAAACCGGAACTAGCCGGCCTGGCTATGGCTTTAAGCTCAATATCCGTGGTCTCCAACTCCCTTCTCCTTCGCCTCTTTCGGCCAGGGAAAAGAAATTACGCCTCCTTTGTCGCGCCGATTATTATGGTAATTTTATTTTCGTTTCTCTTCTACGAATTTGCGAAATTTAGCTCCAAGATGCCGTAGAAAATTAAAATAGAGCTAGATTATAAAATAGCCTGGCATTTTGCCGGGCTATTTTATAATCGTTTTTTCAGTTTCTATAAACCATTTTTCTATTTCCTTCTTAAAATCAGTTTGATTTTTATAGCCAGCCTGCATAACGAGCATTAGTAGGTCAGTTAGAAGATGGTCAATCCTTTCTCTATTGTATCCGCCGGCTTTTAAATTATCCAATTCCTCCTGCATGAAATTAATAATCTCTTTGATTTCCGTCTTGTTCCAGCCAAGCTTTTTATCAAATTCCTCCACCCCATGTTTTAATTCTTCAATATTCATATTTATTATTATAACGCAGAATTAATATTAGGAAATCGACCACAGCTTGACTAAAAATAAGCTTTTCGGTATACTTAATCCATACTTAATTAGTAGGAGTTAGAATTGGCTAATATATGAAGTTTTCTACGCGAGCTGAATATGGGCTAAAGGCAATAATTAATCTGGCTAACGCCTATCCGGAGCAAAAAAGCATTTCGGAAATCGGGAAAGAAGAGAATATTTCCTTAAAGTATTTGGAACGCCTGATGGGCGAGTTCAGAAAGAATAATCTGGTAAAAAGCACTAAAGGAAAGACTGGAGGATACGCCTTAGTGAAGAGGCCGTCGCAAGTGGCGGTTGGAGAAGTAATCGAAATTATCGAAGGTTCGATTTCGCCGATGAAATGCGTGGGCGTAGCTTGCAGCCTGAAGCACAAATGCCCTTCAGCCAAAGTCTGGGAAAAGCTCGGAGGACAGATCAGAAAAACTCTATACGGCATAAAGTTAAACACTTTGATTAAATAATATGCAGGAGAAAAAAATATATTTAGATAACGCGGCGACAACGCCGGTTAGCGAGGAAGTTTTAAAGGAAATGTTTCCCTATTTTAGCGTTTTGTTCGGGAATGCCTCGTCATTTCATTCTTTCGGCCACGCCGCCGCCGCCGCCGTTGGCCTGGCCCGGGAAAGGGCGGCTAAATATTTTGGCGTTAGTCCGGAAGAGATTGTATTTACGTCGGGCGCTACCGAATCCAACAACTTGGCGATTAAAGGAGCAGTCAAAAGATTTTACGAGTTAAACAGGAAAGAGGATGCAAAACCGCATATTATTACTTCATCCTTCGAGCATCATTGCGTTTTAGATAGCTGCAAGGCCGCAGAAAAAGAAGGCTTGGCCGAAGTTACTTTTTTATTGCCCGAGGCTGACGGTGTTATGGACGCGAAAAAAGTAATGGCCGCCATAAAGCCGAACACGATTCTGATTTCTCTCATGTATGTGAATAACGAAATAGGAACCGTCCAGCCGATTGCCGAACTCGGAGAGTTAATAAAAGAAGAAAATAAAAAACGCGGGCAAAAGATTATTTTTCATACTGATGCGACCCAGGCCATTGATTATTTTGACTGCCATGTCGACCGGCTGGGCGTTGGTTTATTATCAATGTCGGCTCACAAGATCTACGGCCCCAAAGGCATTGGCCTCCTGTACATAAAAAAAGGGACGCCGATTACAAAAATTCAGACCGGCGGCGGCCAGGAAGGAAGAATGCGGGCCGGGACATTAAATGTTCCGGGCATTGTCGGTTTAGGGAAAGCTATTTCCATGATTGATTCGGGAAAAAATAAAAAAGTAGCCGATCTCCGGGATTATTTGATTAATAGGATTTTAAAAGAAATCCCGGACACGACTTTAAACGGCTCCTGCGAATTGCGCTCCCCCAATAACGCCAATATTAGTTTTAAAAACGTTGAAGGCGAGAGCCTTTTGATGCTTCTCGATATGCATGGCATTGCGGTTTCAACCGGTTCGGCTTGTTCGTCCGATTCACTCGAACCATCTCATGTTCTCCTTTCAATAGGGAGAAAGCATGAAGAGGCGCACGGCTCAATCCGGATGACTTTGGGAAAGTATAATACCCGGGAAGAAATCGATTATACCGTAGAAAAATTAAAAGAATCGGTAGCCAAATTAAGAAAAGTTTCCGGAGGCGTCTTAACGGATTTTTACAAAGAAAAAGCGGCTGGCCGGGTTATGGAAGATGACCATGATCATTAAGCTGGCTTTAAAAAATTAAAACAATTGATATTTGAAAATTGACAATTGTAAATTAATTCTATGGACTACTCAAAAAAATTAATCGACCATTTTACCAATCCGCGCAACCAGGGCAAGATGGATAATCCGTCCTCGGTCGGCGTAGTCGGCAACCCGGTTTGCGGCGATTTAATGAAATTATATTTAGACGTTAAGGACGGCGTGATTAATGATATTAAATTTGAAACTTTGGGTTGCGCGTCCGCTATCGCCACTTCCAGTATGGTAACCGAATTGGCTAAAGGCAAAACTCTGGACGAAGCCGAAAGGATTACGAGGAACGACGTGGCCGACGCCTTAGAAGGCCTTCCCCCGATTAAAATGCACTGCTCTAATTTAGCGGCCGATGCCCTAAAAAAAGCCATTGCGGATTACAGGGAAAAGAATAAATAATTTTTTTCAAATAAAAGAGGCAGGAACTAAACCCGGGTTCCTGCCTTTTAAATTGTTAGTTGCAAAGAGCTAGTAAGGCTTCAACTCCAGCCCGAGATCAGCCAGGACGTGCTCCACCTCGGCCCAGGATTTCCAGCTGAAGTTTTTGCAGTGGAGGAGCTCCTGCCGCGTTTTTCGGAGGAGGTCCAAAACCGTAACCACCTCCAAATGGCGCAGAGTCAGGTAAGCCCGTGTAGATAAGCCCAAGTCCTTAACCTTTTTTTCCAGAATTTCAATATTGACCATACTCACTCCTTTGATAAACAGATTAAATGCTGGCGAGTATTAAATCAATCTCGCCGATTTCTTTTTCTAAAATATTTCTTTTGAGGTTGAGTAGTTCTTTGGCTCTATTGGGGAAGATGTATTCATGCTGTTCATGTGATATAAGTCGAATTTGAAAAACCTCCTCGTTTTTGCTGAAAAAGAGGGTATCTCCTTCGCAATCGTTATAATCGCAGGGACAATGAAGGAGCCGAACGCGATAATTGGGTCCGTTGTTCGAACGTTGAAGTTTTTCCTCAAGCATTTCCTTGATTTCGGTAAACAAATCCCCTTCTCTCTCAATTTCAGTTTCTGTTTGGAGCTCGCTAATTTTAGGAGGTAGGTCTTCTCCCATTTCTATCTCTTTTCCTTCGAAAAGCACTTTGCCCCAATTTTTTTCCGACACAGCTGTTCTAAAGGATGCTATAGAATCAGAAATCAAGTCCGCCAGCTTAAACATATTTTTCTCCAATCATATTTTTTGGTTAGAGTTGTAATGAACTTTTTTCTTTTCAAGCCCACTTTGAGCTTGAACTTTGTATAATAGCACATGAATAATATATTGTCAAGTATGAACGACAAAAAAAGGATAAAATTTGCTCTTTAATAAAGATGAATAATAATAATATGTAATATTGTGGAAAAATATTGACACAAATCGCACTTTGGTGTATAATGAAAATAAGGCCCAAAATTGGCCCTAAATGTGAGTAAATATATGATCAGCCAAAAAGAGTTAATTGGGCTGGGGTTTAATAAAAAGGAAGCAAAAGTGTATTTGGCCCTATTGGAATTAGGGCCGGGAACTGCCACGGAAATTGCCCGAAAGGCCGGAATCAATCGGACGACCAGCTATGATATTTTAGAAGCGCTTTCCAGTAATGGGTTAGTGCATTTACTCGCCGATACCAAGGTGCAAAAATACGCGGCCGAACGCCCGGAAAAAGTTATTGGCTATCTGGAAAAAAAAATAAAGGAGACCGAGGGGCAGTTAAAAATGGCCCAGTCGCTTTTGCCCCAGCTTTTGTCAATTTATTCAACCAAAGAAAAACCCAAGGTAAAATTTTTTGAAGGAGTGGAAGGAATGCGGGAAGCGTTTTCCGATACTTTGACTGCCGAAAAAGAAATTTTAGCTTTTGCCGTCGGCGAGGATATGAACAAAGCTTTGGGCGAGAAATATTTTAAAGATTATTTTAAGAAAAGGACTTTAAAAAATGTTTCGGTCCGGGTAATCGCGCCGGATACGCCGGAGTCCCGGGCAGTAGCGGCGAATGACATGGAAGAAATGCGGACTTCCCTTTTAGTACCGGCCGATAAGTTTTATTTCTCGATTGAAATGAATATTTATAATAATAAAATTATGGTCGCAAGCTGGAGAGAAAAGTTTGCGATAATAATCGAGTCCGAAGAAATCGCGGGAGCCCAAAAGAAAATTTTTGAGCTCTCATGGATGGGTGCTAAAAGTATCCAAATTGCCGAGTAGCGGAAAAATAAAAAATCCACCGCTTTGCCCGCGGTGGATTTTTGAATGAATAAAATTTATTTTTTTGCCAGTTTGGTAAAAAGCGGCCCATACATATCGTCTTCAATATCGATTCGCAGTTCCATGCGGTTAACTCTGTTTGAAAATTCTACCGGCGCGCCTTCGATTACTGCTAAAGGCTGTCTTTCGGCTCCCTCGCCCATAACTATGACCGCGGCCGACGCTAAACTGTCGGCTAAGTCGAGGCGCGAATATTCGAACTTCCGGCCAAAAATATCTTTAGTCTTTCGATAATCCCTTATACCTTTAAAGCCGGCATAGCCTAGGGCTACGCCGGAAACTCCGGCTCTTAAAGGAATAGTCCGGCTGTCAGTTACTAATACCCCCAAACGTCTGACATGGTAATGCTTTTTTAGCTTCTTTCTTAAGGCATCAGCCGTTTTAAAACTATCTTTAGGCAGTAAAATTAATTTGCCGTTGGCGTTTGATTCGTCAATCCCGGCCGAAGGCATAACCGCGCCATCTTTAATTGTCAGCCAGACATGCTTAGTTTCCATCGACCACTCGCTTTCTTCTTGGATAAGTTTTTCTTTAGCGCGTTCATCCTTGGCAACGGCCGTCCTTCTTTCCGATAGAGCAATTATTTTTGAAGTAACAACTAAAATTGAGCCATCTTTCAGAGGTTTAATGTTTTCTAAGATAAAATTAATGACGTCTTCGCCTTCTCTAAATATTCTGGTTTTAACCGGTGTGACTATCATGCGGTTGCTTCAGTTTCTTTAATCTGATCCGGCTTTCCGGAGGCATTCTTGTCTCTTAATAGCCAAAGGCCGATGTAAGAAAGCGGAGTATAGGCGGCGCCCATAGCGACTTTATAAAGCCACCAGGTGATTATGATGCTGATTAACGTGTTATTAGGATAGATGCCGTAAAAAGCAATGACCATGAATATGGCCGAATCTAAAAATTGAGACCAAACGTTTGACAAATTAGAGCGGAGCCAAAAATTTTTAATTCCCCATTTTTCTTTAAATAAAAAGAAAGTGAAAACATCCTGGTACTCGGCGATTAGGAAGGCGGCGAGAGATGCGACTGCTATGCGGATAGAAATACCGTAAATCTGGTCATACCCGGCTTGCGCCCAAAGGCCGGCCGCGGACCAGGGCATGGCTAGAGAAAGGAAGGAGTAAAGAATGAAAACAGCCGTGGCGAGAAAACCGGCTAAAACAAAAAACCGGGCCACTTTTTTCCCGTACACTTCGCCAATAACATCAGTCATCAAAAAAACAATGGGAAAAGAAAAAACCCCGACCGAAAGATGGGAGCCGAATAGAAAGGGCATGATTTTTAGCCCTAAAGTGTTGGCGGCAAAAAGCGAAGCCAGGTACAAAGACAAGGCGATAACAATTTTTTTGAACGACGTTTCTGAAAATTGAAGCATAGCGTGCTAATAATGAATAGTTAATTAATAAATAGCCCGTCAGAAGACGGTCTTTATTTTGTGGACTGTAGGAGACTCGAACTCCTCACCTCCTGCGTGCAAAGCAGGCGCTCTACCAGATGAGCTAACAGCCCGGCTGTGTTTTATTATAAAAAATTACTATACCGTGGAGAATTAAAAAAGTCAATTTAAACTTCGCGGTTTTCGGCCTATAAGACGGATTATCTTGGCGTAGAAACGCGCATTAGCGGCCCCAAAAGCCAGCCTAAAAATCCGCCGATCAGGTTAGTCAGAACCAGAGTGCCGATAAAGAAAATCACAATCCCCAAAAGCTTATATCCCAGCCTTGACCCTCCTTCGGTTCCTAAATACCTCTCGAAAAAATTAATCCGCCCGAAAGTGGCGAGCATAGCTTCGGATTTAATGGTAGTAATAGCTCCGGCCGCGATGATAACCAAGCCTAAAATAATGTGCTGCATAGTTATTTTACGTAATTTAATGGGTTATATTTAGTCCCGTTAATCATGATCTCAAAATGCAGATGGGAGCCGGTTGACCAGCCGGTAGAGCCCATAGCGCCGATGGATTCGCCTTTTTCGACGTCCTGACCGTTTGTGCAATAGAATTTTGAAAGATGGGCGTAGCGGGTTTTCTTTCCTCCTCCGTGGTCAATGACGATATTATTTCCATAGCCGTTTGACCAGCCCCTAAAGACAACCGTTCCGGCATCAGCGGCATAAATTGGAGTTCCGACTTTATTGGCAATATCAATGGCCGTGTGCCTCCAGGAATAGTATTGGGTGATGCGGTATCCGGAAGTCGGCCAATTCATCTTGTTGCCGAAAATAGGCTTGGAGCTCAAAGGCTTGATTAGGTTTTTTAAGATGGAAATGCCGGTGTAGGCGACCTGGGTCGGCTGGCGATACTGGGTGGATTCAATTTTTCTTCCGCCAGGGATGACCAATTTTTCGCTGGCGCGGATTCCGCCAGCGCTCGCCAATTTGTTGGTCTTTAAAATATCGTCGGCTGATACCCCGTAGCGGTTGGCTATGCTGGTAAGCGTATCTCCGCGAGCCACTTTGTAAGTTACTCCCGAAACCGGCAAAATCGCCAGCTGGTCGCCAGGCCGAATCAAGCTATAAGCGGTCAAATTATTTTCCCAAAGAATGGTGTTGACGGTGATGCCGAATTTCTGGGCAATGGTCGAAACCGTATCGCCGTCCGCCACCGCATAGTTAATAATATTATCGCGGGCCCGGATAATTTTATCGGTGGATACGATATCCGGCTTTAAAAGAGCGGTTCCGCCCTGGGAAATTAAAGTTAGTTCGGCTTCATCGTTTTGCTCCTGGGTCGAAGCCCGGGGCTGGGATTTTAACGCGTTCTGGCCTTCTAAATAATTTTTTGCTACCGGCGATGCGGTAGTTTGATCGTCGATTTTTTCTTCAATCAGCTGGTCGTCTATGGGAGCTCCGAATTCGTTTTGGATTAAGCTGTAAAGAATCGGCTTACTTGCATTGGCGATTAAAGACTGGGAAGCGGTGGAATCAGCGATATTAGAAAAGAGGATGACGGCGGCAATGGCTGCCATCAATACATGGATCAATTTCTGATTAATGAAATTCCAGGTCGGGCTATTAGCCAAGCCGCTTCTTTTTACGGCAAAAAGGTAAAGCCTATAGACTTTGACAACCAGCTTATAAAAAATAAATCTCAAAACCGGCCGGCCGAGATAATTATAGAAATAAACAAGGGCTTTAAAAACAATGCCCTTCAAGATGACCAGGAATTTAAAAAGCCGGATTGCGAATTCAACAAAAAAAACAATCACGCTTTTTAAAAAGCGTCCGTTACTTTTTCTTTTTTGGGGTTTGTAGTACCTAATATATTTTAAATCGGATTAAGTACTAGGGGGGGGCATGGGGCGGAAAAGAGGCTAATTGGCAAGGACCGGACGTTTCAACTGGCAACATCCTATTCTATTTTTGTCTGCCTGACGTTAGACAGGTTTTTGTGCGCCGTACTGGATTCGAACCAGTGACCGTTTGCTTAAGAGGCAACTGCTCTACCAGCTGAGCTAACGGCGCGTTTTTATCTAATGTTAAAGAGTTTAAATGGCTCTGGAAATTAAAAAAGGATAATGAATATCAGCCATTTGGCTTTGTTTTGTGTAAGCCGCGAGGCCTCAATTCTTCTATCCCGTAAAGCCCGCCACACGGGTCATGCAAGTATAAATACCTTAACATAATGCCCTATTTTTTTCAACCCGAATTCTATTTATAAAAAAGAAGCGGGAATAAAAAGATTTGCTCTTATATTCCCGCTTAAACATATTTTTTAGACTTGGCTTAAGTTCAACAAAGAACAATCATGCAAGTCAATTGCTCTTAAAGGCCTGGCACATAGCAATCATAAGGAGGATCCTTTAATAAAGTGATCCCCATGCATTTACCACCGAATTGTTCCCATCGGATGCAAGCAAGACAAGGCCCGATTCCTTCGCAATCATTTTGGGAAAATTCTGGAATTTTTACCATGGAGCGCATTACGCAGGGGATTTCCCAGGTTGGCACGATATCCTCAACGCCGATTTGTAGGAGTTCAAATGAAATTAGGTCCCATTCTTTTTTCGGAACGAATGAGTTGAGGGCGTACCAGCCTTCAGGGCCGTGCAAAGGAGCACGGGTCGGCCCCTTAAGTCCTCCTATGATTTTAGCCGCTCTATCAAGAAGCGTTTCGGGAACATTGGCGGTAATACCCATGTAAACTGAGGCAATATATGCGCCCTCAATTAATCGAGCAAACCAGTCTATCTTGAGCCACTTTTTTTCATCCTCCAATGATTTTGGGTTGGCGATAATGACCGTGTTGGATTTCATGATTGTGCCGATAATTTTTAGTCCGTTAGCCTCAAGCGAACTGCCGGTTTCCGTTACATCAATAATGCCGTCAGTCCCGTACCGGATTTTTGCTTCAGTGTTGCCGTATGAGGGTTTAATGATAATATCCGGCCGATCAATGATTCGGAAAAATTTTTCAGCCAGCCGGGCGTATTCAGTAGCAACAATGCTTTTAGATGGTAAATCATTAGGGGTTTGAGCCGGGTTCTCTTTTGACACTGCCATTATGATATTCACAGCTCTATTGCTTTTCCGGCCTATGGCCATGGAAAGCAAGGTCGGGAAGCCAAGGTTGCAATCCGCCAGCCAGTCTTCCCCTGCTATGGCAACATCAAAATATCCTTCAGCCATAAAATCAGGAATTTCTTGGGGTCGCTCAAAAACGACTTGGCTAATCCATTGTACATCCACTTTCCCTATGTTTGAGCGTTCAGCTTCAAATCTGATAGGAAGGCCGGCTTTCCCAAAAAGCTCCATCACTTTCAATTTCATTGATCCATCCGGTACAACGATGTTCAGTCCCATTGTTTTCTCCTATCGATAGCAAAGCGAAATTCCGTTTCGATCAGCATAACAGTTAAGAAAATAAACCGTATAAACGCACCGACCGCTAAAATACCGCGTTATGCATAGCCAAAAAGGATGTCCATATCTGTTGCGCATGACAAGTCCGGGAAATTCAAGAACCATATAACGACTTACGCCATGTAAATCCTCTATCGGCTTACCCTCCTCATCCAATGGGTCGTCGTCATATATTTTATACTCATCCATCTTATTCCTGAATAGCCATTCAATCGCGCTGTTCGAATCATTCAGAAGATAATCTTCCCAAAGCCCGAGAAAGGCGTTAATGCCAAGTCGGGCTCTTTCCGGTACTTCTTTTAATCGCTTTAGTTTCTCCTTTCCTGTTAGGTATTTTTCCTTCCAGCCACGGCAAAACACAGGGACAATAAAAGTTAAATCTATCACTGACAGGCTGGCCGTTCGTTCATCTATATTCGGTTCGCCCGAAAGACCGTCGCCATCCAAGTCGCCTCTCCAGATAGTGGAGCCTTCAAAGCATCCTGAATTCCAATTAAAGGTCTTGGTTGAAATACGCATTAATGACTCCAGGTTGCGCCGCTAGTCGCGCAGTTAAAGCGAACCCGATTGTCGCCGGGATCAGAAGTAAAGCCGGAAGAGAATTTTATTTTATTTTCCGGCAATCGATACCAAGCGGCATACTTACCGCCGGTTTCAACAAACATTTTCCAGCACTGAACTTTTTTCTGCTCGCTCAAATCTTCGTCTTTTTCAAGTTCTTCGAATGATCGAAAAACCCAAAGCTCTCCGCCCGAGGCCAAAAGATAGCGGGCCGATTCAGCGTTTTCCGGGCCAATCAAATACTCCAACTTTTTGATTTGTTTTTCCGTCGTAATTTTCATTCTCTTTTTCCTTTTTAACGAACATTGGGTTTCTCAATATGAGATCCTGATTTAAACAAGGCTCTGTTTTGCCAAACGCAAAACAGAAAACCCCTTCTCTTTCGAGAAGGGGTTAGTAACAATCAAAACGCTGAATATAAAAGCAGTTAATTATTTAAACGCAACCCTTTCCCGAAAGAGATTGAGCTGGGCTGATGCTTATCGCTATTTAAACCGAGCCGGTCGAGCATTGTCCGGTAGCCGCCAGTTCCGTTAGCCAGCCAAAAAGCCACCCGGCTGACCGTAGCGGTAGAGGTGCCGATTTCTTCCGCAATGGCGCGGTAAGGCACGCCTTTTTCAATCATTTGGACAATTTCCCAGCGGTCGCATAAATCGCTTAATTCGGAAACAGTGCACAAATCCCGGAAAAAATCCCGGGCTTCGTTCAAGTCTTTTAACCGCAAAATGACCTTGTAAAGGTTGTCGAATTTTTTGTCTGGTTTTATAGCCATATTATTATTTGTCTTATTGTATTAGCATGTTAGCACAAAGGAAAAAATTGTCAAGGGGTAAAAATATAAGGCGCATTTAACGCCTGCTTTAGAATTTCGCCTGGGCGCCTGTTGCTTTTACTCCACCCGCCAGCCGTTTCCTGTTTTTTCCAGCCGGCCGAAAAAAGTAAAGCCGGCCGCCGCCCGGTGCCCGCCGCCCCCGAAAATCGCGGCTAATTTGGAGACATCAACGCGATTTCCAGAGGTCCTTAGACTACCCCTAATTTTCCCCGGCTCGGCTTCCCTTAAGAATAAAATCGCGCTGACGCCGGCCAGGTTGCTTAAAAATGCCGAAAGCCCGTCATATTCTTCTTCGGGAATATTTCTTTCCCGGAAATCATCGTAAGTTAGCGCCGTTACAGCGATATTATATTTTTTATTTATTGCCAGGCCGGATAAAATCCGCCCCCACGTTTTTAGGGTTGCCAGGCTTTTATTTTTCATGTGTTTTTCAATAATCCGCGCGTGGGAGGCGCCGGCCGAAAGCATCTCCGAACCGATTTTTACCGATTTTTTCGTGGCCGACGGGAAAAGATAACTTTCAGTGTCGGTGATAATTCCGGTTAGTATAGAGGTGGCCATTTTCCGGTTGATGGGAATGCTGTTGGCTTTGAAAAACGAGTAAACTATTTCCGTGGTGGATGAGGCCTCCTGATCCCTTAGCTCAAGATCGGCATAATCTTCGCCCTTAGGATGATGGTCGAACTCAATAATCTTTTGCCCTAAAGCCAGCCGGTCAAAGCCCTCTCCCAGCCCCGCCCGCGCTTTGGTGGCGCAGTCAAAAACCAAAACGAGGTCATAATCATCAAGCTTGCTCCCATGGGCCGGACTTACTTCGCGGGCGCATTTAATTTTTTCAAAATGAGGGATGAAATTATAATTGGCCGGCAAGTCGCTTTGGCAAAAAGCCGTATATTTTTTCCCCAGGCCTTCCAAATATTCGGCCATAGCGCAAAGAGACGAAATGGCGTCGCCGTCCGGATTGATGTGGGTGGCTAAAAAAATATTTTTCGCCCTCAAAATTTCCTGATTAGCCTTTTGGTATAGATGATTCATGGTTTACTTGGATTCCCGGGTTTAAACTTTTGCTATGAGTTATTGCCCAATAAATATATTCTCGCGACTATTCATTTTTAATTTCATTAAAAAGGCTTTCCATTTCGTCGGCCTCCCTTCCCGAAGGATCAATTATCCAGTTGAATTTCGGGATGTGGTGGAACCGGATTTTCTTTTGAAGGATTTTCGCAAACATCGAACTGTGCCCTCTTAATTTTTTTAAGGCAGTCCCGGCCTTGTGGTCAGGCAAAACCAAAACTTTAACTTTAGCCGAAAGAAGATCAGGCGAGCATTTAACGCTGCTTATGGAAATAAATCCGTCTTCCAAAGGAAGCTCGCGGGAAATAATCAGTGAAAGCTCCCTCAATAAAAATTCGTTTACTTGTTCAATTTTTCTCATAAATTTTTTATGGCGCAATATCGCGGCGCCTGGCTTATTGCCTCTGCTATTTACTAATTATGGCTGTGATTATAGAATGAAAAATATGAAATCCATTATTACCAACAATGAATCGGAAACCTTGAATCTGGCCCAGGACATCTCTAAGCGCCTGTCTGGAGGCGATTTAGTCGGCCTGAAAGGCAATCTGGGGTCGGGCAAAACAATCTTTGCTAAAGGATTGGCAAGGGGTTTGGGAATAAAAGAGACGGTTCAAAGCCCCACTTTTGTCATTATGATGCTTTACCGGTTAAAAACCAAAACTGGCCAGGCCAAAAAGGTTAAATATTTCTGCCATATTGACGCCTATCGGATAAGCCCTAAAGATTTAATTGCCATCGGCGCTTCGGAGTTTATTAGGCGACAGGACACTATAACAATTATTGAGTGGGCTGACAAGCTAAAAGGCATTCTTCCTAAAAAGACTAAGTGGATAGAGATAATACAGATTAGCCAGGCTAAGAGAAAAATAAAATTTAATTTTTAGCCTCTTTGTTATAAATCTGTTTAAAGTTAGCCAACAATATCCCAAAAACTCCAAAAGTTATCATCATATCCGCCAGATTAAAAACCGTGAAATGATTCAGGTGGAAATAGTCAATTACTGATCCAAAACGGATTCGGTCCGCTAAATTGCTTAAACCACCCAAAAAGATATATAAAAGAAATGTGCCGTTAATTCCTATTTTCCGGCCATTTTTTATTATTATTCCTAATATTAGCCCAAGAACTAAAAAAATCAGGATATTCACCCAAACTCCGGAAAGCGGCAAAGAAAAGGCAATGTTTTGGTTTTTTACCAGTTCAAAGAAGAAGACGCCGCGGATTAATGTGATTTTTTCCCCAAAAAGCTGGCTATTCGCGTAGATTTTTAATAGCCGGTCAATAAAAACAAAAAAGATGGCAACCGAATTCAGGGTTATCATCTTTTTATTGAGGCTTAATAGCATATTTTGGTTCCGCTCCTGATTGTTTGACGTTCTTGCCGGGTAATTTTCCTTCGCGAGAGTATGGCGGGATGATTTAAGGATGGATAAGAGCGGTTCAGGATGTACTTTGGAGTTTTTTCTTGCATTCCACGCAAGCCGAAGCAAAAGGCCGGGCAAGGAGCCGTTTAGGATTAATTTCATTCTTACAGTACTTGCAGATGCCGTAAGACCCATCCTTAATCCTTTTTAAGGCCGCTTCAATATCTCTCAAAGTTCCTTCCAAGATTTTTTCCGTTACGATATTCGCCGAATATTCGCTAATTTCCTGGGCATTCTCGTCGCTTTTATTGCCGTATTCGGGAAATTTAGTCTTGTGGTCGTCTTTATCGTGGTCGCTTTTGGAAGTAAAGTTTTCAAGCTCTTTTATTATTTTTTCCTTTTGCGCTTTCAGCTCTTTTTCTATTTGCGCAAGAGTTTTTTTATCTATCATATTCTTAACTCAATTTAAAATATCTGACGATATATTTTTTATACTCTTTCGGAAATGAAATGGCTCCATTTCCTTGCCCCCTTTATAATAAAAGCCCTTTTTAACAATAAAGGCTTCGGCTGGCTAGCTAAATTAATTATAGGGTAAACGCATTAGTTTGGCAAGACTGACTGCCAGCCAGGTTTTTTGACCTAAAAAAGGCGGATAATCCAGATATTGATTTTTTGGCAAATAAAAAGGGGCCCAGACGGGCCCCTTTTTTATTAAAAAGATTTTTGTGGCCTATGTCTTGAGCCCCAGCCCTAAAGGTTATTTCTGGCCCATCTTTATGATGGGTTAAGAAAATCCCTACCCTCGGGGTTTTGGCGCTACTACCAACTTCGAAACGCTCTCTATTTACCAATCAGTGGCCAGCTATAGGCTAAGTTTTGTAGGTTTACCTATGCCAGCCGTTTTTTTTGTTTTGATTTCTCAAGCCGGTGTTGGTTCCCGGATTCGAGATTAGTAAACAGAGGTACACGACTGAATTCAATCGTGCATTTTAGCCTTCAACTTCTTGGCTTTATCGGCCAAAGAAATAAAGGCAATAAATTTTCAATGCACTATCTAATATAATTATATCAAATACGTAAGCTTGAGTCAATTATGTCAAATATCATTATAATATTATGGCAAACAATAAATTTTGAATAATATTAGTCAAAATTTGGCAAAAGATAAATTTTATATTAATTCTTATAAGACTTAAGTCCACAGTAGCCTGGACTTAAATCCATGAGTTATCCACAGGTCATCATATTTTTATATGAATTGAAGAAGAATTTTCAAACAAAATGAGACAGAAATTTGGAAACTAGAAACGAGTTAAGTCCAGGCTACTGTGGACTTTACTTTTTTAAACAAAAAAGAGTTATGTCCAGAGTTTTGTGGACACAGCCCTTTTTATGTTCTAATATATTTTATTCCCAGACCGCCCAGTTTATAGCTGATTCCTGCGCTTTTGGAGGCCAGGAGGGGAATCGAACCCCTGTATAAGAGTTTTGCAGACTCTCGCCTTGCCGCTTGGCCACCTGGCCGCCAAAAACGCAGGAAATTTCATTTTCTAGCATGTTCGCCAATAGCAATTATAATATCAGATCCGTTGCCTTTTAATCTTACAAAAAAGCAGTTAAAAATACAAGAATAAAAAACCCCGGAACACGGGGTTAAAAATATTAATACGGTTTTTCTGGACAATTAAGGAAGAATCTCAAGCTTAGCGACCTTCACTCCGAAATTAACGGCTTTTTCGTGGCTAAGCATCCATACGTCAACCCGGTCCGTATAGCGCCGGTTCATTCGATCCCGGACGGTAAAAATTTTGTCGCCAAAGAGTTCAGGAATTCTAACCTTCGCGCCAAACGGCAACGCATTGGTAGCGATAGTATCCTCTACCCCGTGCTTGCAGACATTAAAACCATTGGCCGTGGTGCAAGGGTCGCTGTCGGTTTGTCCCGCCTCGGAATTATAGGCCGTAATCTGCACTATTTTTATCTTTTTCGGTTTGGAAGCTTCATTTACCGGTAAATTTGCCGCTGGAACGCTTTCTTTTTGTTCAATTATCAGCTCTTCAGCCGTTGCCGAAGCATTTAAATCGCCTTCAGCCTGGGCCAAAGCCGGCAACGGGAAAAGAAAATAGTCAAAAGCAACAACAATAATCAAAAAAGAAAAGATAAAAGTCTGGTGCTTTTTTAGCTTTTTGCTTACGTGAGCCAGCATTTTTGCGATTTTGTCTTTATTTTTGTTTAAGTTCATATGTCCTTTTGTTTTTCGGGCAACGAACTGGATAAAAAAAGCCCTATTTCCCACTTTTAGATGAGGCATAGGGATTTTCTTATCTAATTTAATAATAGCAAACTCATCCGAAAAAGTCAACCTTGACTTCGTTAGACTAGGGACAATATTGTTGCGTGTTTCCGCGTATTATTTTGAAAAATAGCTTACTTTTCGCGGGACAAGTATAAAAAATATAGCGTTAAGGCCAGCTTTACAAAAATGATTTTTTTTGATACAATATACATAGAGACTTAAAACAAGTCTCTAATATTTTCCAAAAAACAAAAATCGCAGCGGCAGTCAAAAACAAAAATAAAATCCCATGCAAGATAGAGCTAATGCGTTGAGTGTTAATGGTTTTAGCCATGTAACTTGGCGTTATTACAACCAAATAAAGAAGAAAGCAATGGACAAGGAGCCGGATTTACTCGGGCTCCTAATTAGCCTGTCCATTGCTTTTTTTATTGTTGTCGGCGGCGCGGCCGGCTTAAATTCAATCTATCGATTTTATTCCGAAGCTAAGCTTGGGAACGAGGCCGGCCAAAGGCGAGAAAGTCATCAATGGGAGAGCGCCTATCAGTATATTGCCTTAACGGGCTCTTTATTAGGCAATGCCGGGGAGCGAATAATGGCGGGCGGCCTTAAAATTGATATAGCGCGGGCGGCAGAGTCTGATTTAAAGGGCCAGCCTGAAAAAGGCACTCATTATTTAGAGTTTAAAGCCGGGGAAACTATCAGCTACAGTTTAAAAATTAAAAATACCGGGAAAAGCGCCTGGAAAAAAGGAGAAATTTTTTTGGAAACCGGTTCGGCCTTAAAACGCCCGTCCTTGTTTAAAGATGGGGGTTGGCTAAAATATTTCCGGCTGGCCGGTTTGACAGGGGATGTTTTGCCCGGAAAAACAGCGGAATTTAAATTTAACCTGGCCAGTCCGGCAAAAACCGGAGATTATCAGGAAGATTTGCAACTGGTAAAAAACGGCGAACTGCCGGTGGCCGGCACGTTAACCCGGATTTTCATTAATGTAGCCAGTAAGGCAAGCATTGTGCCTCTCCCGGCTAATCCAGCCGCCCAAACCCCTCTAACTTCTTCGGTTGCCGTACAAAATACTGCCGCCGCCCAAACTAATGTTAATACCAATGCCAATTCAAAAGACTTTTGCATTGCTTTGGCTGAAGAAGATAAAAAACAGTATGAAGAATGCAATACCAATCCCAATGAAACCGGCCAAGGTTCGGGCATTGCCAGTTATGCGAATTTTTTGAATGAGGAGCCGATAATCCGGGTTGGGTTGTTTAGCGCTAAATCAGCCCACCGGATAATTTCAAGCGGCTTTTACGACGTCTATTCGGGCAAAGAATTAATTTATTCCGGGCTCGGCCAAAACGCCCAAAGTTCTTTAGCTTTTAATTTCACCAGTAAAATATTCACGCTCAAAGTTAACGGAATATCGAAAAATTTGTCCGGACCGATCAGATTCGTTTCCCGCGATAAAGACGGGTTAATTACCCTCCCTGATTATGAGGCCAGGCCGGCCTGGAACAAAAGTTTAAACGACAACATATTCCGAAACACAGTTGAATTTAATTACAGCCAGGCAACAAAAAAACTATGGGCGATAAACGAACTGCCGATTGAAAACTATCTGAAAGGCTTGGCCGAAACCTCCAATATCTCCCATATTGAATTTCAAAAAACATTAATTACCGCCGCCCGGACTTACGCGCTTTACCATTATTCCCGCGGATTGGATTATAAGATTCCGGACGGATCAACCAAGCATGCGGACGAGCATTTTCATGTTGATGCCGCCTATGACCAGGTTTACCGCGGCTATGGTTCGGAAATCCGCATGCCTAATTTAGTCAAAGCCGTTAATGACACGCGCGGGGCGATCGTTACTTACAATGAAGAAATCGCTATTACGCCATATTTTTCCCGGTCAGACGGAAGAACAAGAAGCTGGATCGAAGTTTGGGGCGGAAAAGCTATGGCTTGGCTGGTAAGCGTTTTAGTCCCGGAAGACAAGGGCCAAGCTCTTTGGGGGCATGGGGTTGGCATGTCAGCCCGCGGAGCGCTTTTAATGGCTAACGCCGGGAAAGGGTGGCAGGAAATTTTGAAATATTTTTACTCCGGAACGGATTTAAAAAAATTATATAATTAACGAAGTCCCTATGCATTGTTATCCAAAATGAAAAAAGTAAATCGCTCTTTTAAAATTGAATAGTCCCCTAGTGATCGGGACAAACCGGGCTGGTTCCTTGCGACTTAAGGGAGTCAACCCGGAAGGACTCACAAAATCCCGCCATAAAGGCGGGATTTTGTTGTGGGCGCGAAATATTGTATAATAAACTCAAGACGCGAATTAAGGCGTCTTTCTAAAATACGTTTTTTTGAAGGTTATCTTATTATGCATTTAGAACGGCTGGAGATACAGGGCTTTAAATCGTTTGCCAATAAAAATGTTTTGGTTTTTCCCGATCCCAAAGGCGGGCGCAAAGGAATTACTTCGGTAGTCGGCCCGAACGGATCCGGCAAATCGAATATTGCCGATGCGGTCCGCTGGGCTTTGGGCGAACAGAGCATGAAAATTTTGCGCGGAAAAAAATCCGAAGACGTGATTTTTTCCGGATCGGATAAAAAAGGGAAGCTCGGGATGGCCGAGGTTTCTTTGTTTCTAAATAACGAGGACGGGAAGTCGGTTATCGATTACTCGCAAATCGTTTTAACCCGGAGGCTGTTCCGCGACGGTGAATCAGACTATCTTTTGAACGGCCAAAAGGCCCGGCTTTTGGATATCCAAATGTTTTTAGCCAAAGCCAAGTTCGGGCAAAGGACTTACTCGGTAATCGGCCAAGGAACGGTTGAGGGGTTTTTAAATACCAGCCTTTCGGAGCGGAAAGAATTTTTTGATGAAGCGACCGGAGTAAAGCAGTTCCAGATCAAGCGGGACGATTCACTAAATAAGCTGCGGGCGAGTTACGAAAATTTAAGCCAAGCCAGGATGCTTTTGGAGGAAATCGCCCCGAGATTAAAGACGCTTACCCGGCAGGTGGATAAATTAAAGAAGCGCGATGAAATGGAGAAAGAATTGCGGGAAGCGGAGCTCAAATATTACGGCCAAATTTGGCAGGAGATTAACGGAAAGTGGAGCGACTATAACAAGCGGTTTCTTGAACTGGAAAAAGTAAAAAAAGAAAAGGACAAAAAGCTTGAGGCGCTAAACCGCGAGCATAGCAATTTAGAAGTAAAAGAGAGGGAAAATAATGATGTAGAAAATTATAAAAAGGAATTGGCCGAACTGCAGACAGAGAAAGAAAAGACCGTTCGGGAATTGGCCCGCCTTGAAGCCCGGGCGCAGATAAAATTAGAGGCTAAAGGAAAGTTCGATTTGTCCTGGGTGCTTGGGAAAATTGAAGAAATAAAACAAGGTTTGGAAAAGCTGGAAGAAGAGAAAAAGGGCCTTGTGAGCGATGAAAAAAAAGTAAACCAGATAAAAATCGAACTGGAGGCCGAAGCTGGACGGGTGAACAGCGAAATAAAGGATCTAAGAGAACGGGTTAAAGAAATAAACCAGGCAGCCGGCGAGGGGGCGGAAAAGAAAATAGTAAAAAAAATAAGCGCTCTTTTAGAAAAGATTACCGCCGCCGAAGAAAGCGAAGATTTCGGAAAAATAAAAAAATTGGTGAGTGAGATAAAAAAAGAGCTGGAAAAAATTGTTGCTTTGGAGGAAAACGAAGAGGTAAATAACTTAGCTAATATTGAAGAAGAAATCGAAAAAAAGATTAAAACTAAAGAAGATATTTTAGAAAAATTCAACAAAATTTCTTTGGAGCTTGAGATGAAAAAGGAGAAGCTTAAGATGCTTTGCCAGCGGGAAGAAGCGGCCAGGCCTGAACTGAAGTCATTGGAAGAAAAAATAAAAGCCAGCCAAAAGGAGGAGGAAAAAAATTACGGCAAGGAAGAGCCGATGCATAAGAGCCGGCTAGAAGCCTTAAACGATAAAATCGCCGCGGCCAAGGAAAAAATTGAGGCAAATTCCCGCGTCGAAGAGGAAGAAAGGCGGCGCTTATTTAAAATACAGCGCTCAATTCAGGATCTGCAAAACGAATTAAATAGCCTTTCCGGCCAGTTGGGCGAAGTAAGGGTTGCTTCCACCCGCTACGAGACCCGGTTGGAGGATTTGGAAAAGGAAATCCGGCAAAGCTCGGTCGAATTGAAAGAGGTAAGGCAAAAAAGCGGCAATGGAACGAGCGGCGGGGAAAAAATCGACGCGGAAGCCGGACAGGAGCGGATTGCCAGCCTGAAAAGACAGCTGGAATTAATCGGCGGGCTGGATCCGGAAATTGAAAAAGAATATACACAGACCAAAGTGCGCCATGATTTTTTGGCTGACCAGGTCAACGATTTAAATCAGGCCATTACTTCTTTGGAAAAAATCGTCCGCGAGCTGGACGGGACGATTAAAGAGCGCTTTGACAAGGAATTCAAAATTATTTCCTCCAAATTTGAAGAATATTTCAAAATATTATTTAACGGCGGAGCGGCCAAGATCGTTAAGGTTATGGAGAGCGAGATGGAAGAAGGGAGCGGGATCGAGGCCGCGGCTGATTTGGAGCCAGCCGCCCAAGATAGTATAGCTTTGCCGGACGGGAATATCGGAGACGGGAAGAGAGAAAAGAAAGAAAAAAAGAAGAACTCGGCAATCGGCGAATTGGCATTTGACATTAATAAGATAAAATTTTTGCAAAAGCATAACGCGACCGGTTTGGCCGGAATCGAAATCCAGGCTACTCCCCCGGGGAAAAAGATCCGTTCAATTTCCATGCTCTCCGGCGGCGAGCGCGCTTTAACGGCTATCGCTTTAATTTGCGCTATTATTAGCGCAAACCCATCCCCGTTTGTCGTTTTAGACGAAGTGGACGCGGCTTTGGATGAAGCCAATTCCGAGCGCCTGGCAAAAATCTTAGACGACCTCTCCCACAAAACTCAATTTATAGTTATCACTCATAACCGGGCGACTATGCGCCGGGCCAACATATTGTACGGCGTTACCATGCAGCAAGACGGCGCCTCAAAATTGCTATCGGTAAAACTAGAAGAAGCGGTGGCAAGCGGAGCCAAGTAATAAAAAAAATATTGAGCCACGAAGTGCGGCTAGCCTGGCCTCGGCTATCTTTGCTAATGCCGGCTTTTCGCAATTTTATATTTTCATATGTCTTCAAAAGTTTTTTCGGCGGCAGTTTTAGGATTGGATGCTGAAGTGATCGAGGTGGAGGGCGACTTGGGCGGCGGCGAATTGGGTAAATTTACAGTGGTCGGGCTCCCGGACGCGGCAATCTCTGAATCCCGGGAAAGGGTAAGGAGCGCTATTAAGAATTCGGATTTTTATTTTCCCAAATTAAAAGTGACCGTGAATTTAGCGCCGGCGGATTTAAGGAAATACGGGCCGAATTACGATTTACCGATCGCTATCAGCATCTTGCTTATCACCAAAGAACTGAAACCGCGCGAAAATATCCACGAGATGATGTTTGTCGGCGAGCTGGCTTTGTCCGGGCTTCTTAGGCCGATTACCGGAGTGCTTCCCATCGCCATTAAAGCCAAGAAGGAAAATTTTAAATATCTTTTTGTTCCGGAGTCTAACGCGCCTGAAGCTAAATTGGTAGCTGATTTAGAAGTGATACCGGTTAAAAATTTAGCCGATGTCGTTAATCATTTAAACGGAAAAAGGAAAATCCCTCCGGCCGGGGATCATCAATTCGATTTTACCCCGCCGCCCCTGGCCTTTGATATGTCCCACGTAAAAGGCCAGGAGCATGTAAAAAGGGCGATGGAGATTTCAGCGGCCGGAGCCCATAATATACTGATGAGCGGGGCGCCGGGTTCGGGTAAGACCTTAATCGCCCGGACTATGCCTTCCATTCTCCCGGATTTATGCCTGGAGGAGGCTTTGGAAATTACCAAAATCTACAGCGTAGCCGGCAAACTGCCGTCTAACACCGCGCTAATCGCCTGCCGGCCTTTTCGCTCGCCTCATCATACCGCCTCGGGAGTGGCTTTGGTTGGCGGCGGCGCCTGGCCTAAGCCGGGTGAAATTTCTTTGGCCCATCGGGGAGTTCTATTTTTGGATGAGTTCGGCGAATTTCCCCGGCAAGTGCTGGAAAATTTGCGCCAGCCATTGGAAGACGGCGTAATCCACGTAAGCCGGGCGGCCGGCAATTTAAGCTTCCCGGCTAAATTTATCCTGGTTGCGGCTATGAATCCTTGCCCGTGCGGCTTCTTGGGCGATAAAGAAAGGGATTGCGCCTGTTCGGCGGCCCAAATTTTATCTTATAAAAGGGGAATTTCCGGACCAATCCTGGATCGGATTGATATGCACATTGAAGTGCCGCGCATAAAATTTGAAAAGCTAACCGCTGAAAGCTACGGCGAATCCTCGGAAGCGATAAAAAAGAGAGTGGAAGCGGCGCGGATAGTCCAAAGAAAAAGGTTTCAAGAGCTTTCTTTTATTGCCAACTCGGAGATGAGTTCAGACGCGGTTCGGCAATTTTGCCAAGTCGACGGGCCTTCGAAAAATCTTTTGCGTAGCGCCGTCGACCAGCTTCACCTTTCCGCCCGCTCCTATTTTCGCGTTTTAAAATTATCCCGCACCATCGCCGATTTGGCCGGTGTAAAGGATATAACTCTTCCTCATCTGGCTGAAGCCTTGCAATACCGGCCGAAGTTGGATTATTAGCTCTAGTAATGATATAATAGTATAGGAAAATTAATCTCATATTTATGGCAAAAAAGATAACCCCCCTTCTTTTAATTTTTACGTTTCTTCTGACTGCCGGCTTTGGCTGTAAACTTATCGGTTCCCAAACCGAAAACGCGATGAAGCCGATTACTCTCGAATATTGGCGGGTTTTCGACGGGGAAGATTCATTTGCCGACATCATTAAAAATTACAACACCGTCCATCCCTACATAACCATAAAATACCGGAAGTTAAGATCCGTCGAATATGAAAAAGAATTGTTGGAAGCCATGGCCGAAGACCGCGGACCGGATATTTTCTCAATTAACAATACCTGGGTCGGAAAATACCAGTCGAAAATAGAACCCATGCCGGAAAAAATTACCATGGTTTATCCGGTCGAGAAAGGCACTTTAAAAAAAGAGGTCATCCCCGAACTCCGGACGGCTAAAAGCCTTACCTTAAAAGAAATAAAAGAAAGGTTTGTAGATCAGGTTTATGATGACGCGGTGGTAAAAGCCAAAGACGAACAAACCGGAAAATTAAACGAACTCGTTTACGGCTTGCCGCTTTCAGTCGATAACCTGGCGCTCTATTATAACCGGGATCTTTTAAACAATGCCGGCATTGCCAACCCTCCGGCTTTTTGGAATAAGGAATTCCAGGAAGACGTGAAGAAATTAACCAAGCAGGATATTAACGGCCAAATAATCCAATCCGGCATCGCGTTAGGCGGCGGTAAAAATATCGAGCGTACGAGCGATATTCTTTCAGTCTTGATGATGCAAAACGGCGCTCAAATGCTTGACGACGGCGGGGGCGTCACCTTTGACCGGGTGCCGGCGGCGTTTTCCAAAGAAAGATATAACCCCGGCATTGAAGCTTTGAGGTTCTACACAGATTTTTCCTCGCCAGCTAAGGAAGTTTATTCCTGGAACAAAGATATGCCTAACTCCTTGGAGCTCTTTTTGTCCGGCCGGCTGGCTATGATGCTTGGATACTCTTATCATTTGCCGACAATAAAATCCCAGGCGCCCAAATTAAAGCTGGGAATCGCTCCCTTGCCCCAAATTGAAGGCAGCGGCCAGAGGGTTAACTTTGCCAATTATTGGATTGAGGCGGTTTCCAAAAAAAGCCAGTATAAAAATGAAGCTTGGGACTTTGTCCAGTTCGCGGTCCGGGAAGAAAATGCTAAGACTTATCTTGATAAAACTAAGAAGCCGCCGGCTTTGCGCGCCCTGATTGACGGATATAAAGAGGATAAAGAAATCGGCGTTTTTGCCGCGCAGGTACTAACGGCCAAGAGCTGGTACCGGGGAAAAGATCCGTTAGCGGCCGAAGAAATAATTTCCGATATGATTGACAGCGTTGTTTTGGGCAAGGATAAAATCGAAAGCCTCATTAGTCTAGCCGCCAGCAAAGTCCAGCAGACGATAAATCCGCCGCAATAATTTTTAACGCGAGCGCTATTACGCCCTGTTAATAAGGGGGGAGCCGCGAAGCCATATGATGAAAAAAAAGCTGATAATTTTACTGTCAGTAATAATGTTTTTTTCCGCGGTTCAATACTGTTTTGCCGCGTCTTTGGTCGATGATCTTAGTTGCGCCAAAACTGTAACAAGTTCAGGCACCGCTACCTCGTACAACTGTTCATTAAACGACTTTGTCCGGATCGGGACTAACGCGGCGAATATCATATTCGGCTTGGTCGGATCCTTGGCATTGTTATTTTTCGTTTATGGCGGTATCATGTGGTTACTTTCCGGCGGCAATCCGGAACGGGTAAAAAAGGGAACCGAGATTATCAAAAACGCCGTTATCGGGATTGTAATAGTATTTACGAGCTATATGATAATCAATTTTATCCTGACTACGGTCGGCTATAAGTATAAGGATAGCTGGAATACAACTAAAACCTTAGACTCAAGCTCGTCCTCTACGGATTAGAGCTTTTTATTAAACGCGGATTAAATTTTTAGCATCAGTAATTTAATGGTAAGTTTTAAATCAACAAAAATATTGATTGACTCCGATGCCCTGGCGCATGAATTTAGGGCGGCGCGCGCGTCATCCGGGCTTACGCTTGCCGAAGCGTCAAAAAAATCCCGCATCGGAATGAAATATTTAAAAGCCATTGAGGAAGGAAAACTGGAAGAGCTGCCCGCCGGCGTTTACCGAAGAAACTTCGTAAAAGAATACGCTGATTTTCTAGGTTATGATTCAAGGGATCTTTTGGAAAATTTTAACGAGTCCCAGGCTGAAAAAGAAAAAAAAGATATTTTTTCCTGCCAGGTAGCCAAGACCAAAACCATCGTTATTCCTAATATCTTAAAAGGGATATTTATCGCCGGAGTGGTCGCGGTTTGCCTTTTTTACCTTCAAAGCCGGTATAGCAATGTAGTATCGCCGCCGAATCTGGTTATTAATAATCCGTCCGGAGACTTAAAAACTTCAGTTAGGGAATTGAATATAATTGGATCAACCGATCCGGAAACGCAAGTTACCATCAATGATAATATGGTGCTTTTGGACGGGAGCGGGAGTTTTTCCCAGCTTATCAACCTTCGCGAAGGCATAAACACTATTACTATCACCGCTAAGAAAAAGTTCGGCCCGGAAAAGAAAATCGTTAAGCAGATACTGGTGAAAAGCAATTGATTAATCTTTTAGGGTATGATAGAATTTTTATGAATTTAAGGAGGTTGGCATACCTCTTTTTTATTAGGAAATTAATAAATAAGTTTATTTATATGAGCGAAGAAAAAAAAACTAAGGTTAAGGAAGCGGAGCGGGAGTCCGGTATCACCGCCTCTGTTAATTCTTCAGGAGATAAAGGCATTACTGACAAAGAAAAGGACGAAAAAATGAAAGCCGCTTTAACCGCTATTGACCAAATCAAAGAGCGTTTTGGCGACGGATCAATCATGCGCTTTGGCGAAGTCAAAGCCGCCCAGGTAGAAGCCGTTCCGACCGGCTGTCTTTCTCTAGACATCGCTTTGGGCGTCGGCGGCGTGCCTCGCGGCCGGGTAGTAGAAATTTTCGGGCCGGAAGCTTCGGGTAAAACCACTCTAGCCCAGCACATTGTCGCTGAAGTCCAAAAATTGGGCGGTATTGCTGCTTTTGTTGACGCGGAACACGCGTTAGACCCGGATTATGCCACCAAAATCGGCATTAATATTAAGGATTTACTCATATCGCAACCTGATACAGGCGAACAGGCTCTGGAAATAGTTGAGACCTTGGTCCGATCTAACGCGGTTGATGTAATAGTCGTTGATTCAGTCGCCGCTTTAGTTCCGCAAAAGGAAATTGAGGGAGATGTCGGCGACAGTCATATGGGTCTTCATGCCCGGCTCATGAGCCAGGCGCTTCGGAAACTAACCGGCGCGATTTCCAAGAGCAAGACTATTGTTATTTTTATCAACCAGATCCGGATGAAAATCGGCGTCTTTTTCGGCAATCCGGAAACTACGACCGGCGGAATGGCTTTGAAATTCTATTCTTCGGTCCGGATAGAGGTGCGCCGGGCGGCTCAAATTAAGCAGGGCGACCGGATTATCGGTTCGCGGGTGAAATGCAAGGTGGTAAAAAATAAAGTGGCCGCGCCTTTTCGGACTACCGAATTTGATATTATGTATAATGAAGGCATATCTCTGTCCGGCGACTTACTGGATACCGGAGTGGCTCATAAAGTGGTCAATAAGTCCGGCAATTCCTACTCTTACGGCGACATTAAACTGGGAGTGGGCCGGGAAAACGCCAAGCGGACGCTAAAAGAAGACAAGAAATTAATGAAAGAAATCCGGGCTAAAATCTGGGCGGCGGTTAAAAATGAAGAGGCGAAGGAAGCATAGTAAATTTTGACCTTAAATAAAAAATTCCCAACTTTGGGAATTTTTTTGATGGATATATGGATCGGGATTTGATGGATGGATTAAGAGATTTTGGTTTAAGCCCGCTCAACGTATTCGCCCGAGTCCGTGTTTATAATAATCTCGTCGCCTTCTTTTATAAACATCGGAACATTTAATTCTGTTCCGGTTTCCAAAGTTACTTTTTTAGTAACCGTGCCGGCTGAATTGCCCTTAACGCCCGGAGGGGCAGAGGTAACTTTTAGGGTGATTTTTATCGGGAGATCTATGGCCGCCGGCTTGCCTTCAAAATAGAGCGCGTCAACGTCAGTCCCTTCTTTTAGGAAAGAAACTTTATCGCCCAGAGTTTCTAAATCAAGGGGGAATTGCTCAAAAGTCTCATTATCCATGAAATAAGCTTCATTCTCGTCCTTGTAGAGGTAATTAACTTTCTTTTTCTCGGTTGCCGCCTCTTCCATCTTATCGTTCCCTTGGATGGTTTTATCAAGGATATTGCCCGAAATCAGGTTGCGGACTTTGATTTTTAAAACCGCGCCTCCCCGGCCCATTTTATGATGGTCGGTTCTTATTACGGCGTAAGGCTCTCCGGCGATGCGGACCAGACTACCGGTTTTTATTTCGTTCATGCTTAACATATTGGTTTAAAATAGTTACAAAATACGGCCTCTCCGTTTCAAGTTTAAGAGACGGCGGAAATATTATCTGGCGGTGAATGGTATCAGAGCCATAATCCTTGCCCGCTTGACCGCTAAAGAGAGTTTTCGCTGATGCGCGGAACAAATACCCGTCCTTCTTCTTGGGAGTATTTTTGAGTAATAATTCATGAATTTCTTCATGGTCTGGGTATCCTTGTAATCGATTTGAGTGATGTTGTTTTCGCAAAAATAACACCGTTTTTCTTTTTTGATTGTAGTAGCCATATTTATTGGTAATCCAAAACAGCGAATTCTTTATGGGGACGCGAAATCGGCCGTTTTTATTTTAGTAAAAAGGGATATCTTCAACTTTGATTTCGTCTTCGGTTGCTTCCTCGGTCTGGAATCCCGCGCCAGCCTGGGGAGCCATCGGTTCGCCGTAGCCAGGAGTTGCTTGTTGCGGGGCGCTATATCCGCCTGGAGCGGCCGGCCGAGCATTCGGGCGGTCAAGTAAAATCATATTATCGGCGACAATTTCGGTCCGGTATCTTTTTTGGCCGTCTTGTCCGACCCAATCCCGGGTTTGCAGCCTTCCTTCGATATAAACCTTGGCTCCTTTTTTCAGATACTGGCCGCAAATTTCCGCGAGCCTTCTCCAGGCCACTACGTTGTGAAATTCTGATTTATCCTGCCTTTGGCCCGACGCGTCAGTCCAGACTAAATTAGTGGCGACGGAGAAATTGGCGACATTGGCGCCGTTCGGGGTAGTTCTCATTTCCGGATCCCGGACAACATGCCCGATGATCATTACTTTGTTTAGAGTCATAAATGCTTCGCATTTACCCCGCCCTGGCGGGGTGCGAGCAAAGCTCGCATTTTTTGCCTTTTTAGGCTAAAATTAATAATCAATCTTCTTTTAATTTTATACCACCGGTTTTATTTAAGCAAATCGCCGCCTTCCAGAATCTTGTCCAGCTTATCGTCCAAATCCTTCAAGTCGACTTTGGCGGCGTCTTTTTTTGTTTCTTTCTCTTCGGCCAGGGCTTTCTCCTTTTCTCCAATCATCGCGGTCTCGCCGGCTTCTTTTACTCTCGTTCGGACTTTCTTTTCGACTCTTCCTTCGTCTTTAATTATGATATGCCTCAAAACTTCCGGCGCGCGCTGGATTAGCTGGTCGATTTCATTAATTTTACTTCCCGGCAGGCTCATGCGGGTTAAGTGATAGTAGCCGTAAACATAGCCTTTGATCGGGTAGGCCAGTTTCTTCTTGCCCCAATCTTCAGTCTGTTCGACTTTGCCTTCGTGGTCGGTGATAATTTTACTCACCTTTTCTATAATGGCCGGAACCTCATCCTCTGAATATTTATTGGGGATAAGGTACAAAAGCTCATACTTGGGAATTGCGGATGATTTTACTTTTGACATAGTTGCTTACGTTTATCCCGCCGAAGCGGGGTGCGGGCGAGCCCGCAATTTAAAAAACCCCAAAGGCATTCTTTGCTCTTAGGGGCAAATATTGAATACCTTTATCCCGCCGTTTAGGCGGGATGTCCTCGCGTGCGCGGGACGTGGGAAAGATAATAAGTGATTAATTTTTAATACATTAGCATGACTTGGCCGATAAATCAAGACCTCTTGCCTTAGACTGGCCTTAAAGGGCGATAATGGGTAGGATTTAAGGCTAGTCTTTTTCTACGGGATCGGTATGGAGTTTGAACATTTCCTCCCCGTCTTTTTTTCCGTCTTTATCAGTATCAGGCGCGAAGGGATCGGTTCCGTAAGAACGCTCATCGGTATCAAGCAACCCGTCGTTATCGCTATCTTTAGGTTTATTTTTAACGATGTTTTCGCAATCTTTTTGATAGTCGCTCTCCAGGCCTTGGCAGAGTTCTATTTTACCTTCCTGATAGGCTAAATTTTTTAGTACAAGCGTCCGGCACAAATCATAAATATCCCCGTTAAAGTCCTCGCATTTTTTCGCGTCAAAATTATTCGAGAAGAACTTGCTTAAACAAGCTTGGCGCCATAATGGATCCGAAAGTTTTAAGCAGTCAGCTGACTCTGATTTTGGGTCGGCGACTATTGACTCAAAATTTTTCCGATCAAGGCATTTGGCTTTCATTTCCGCGTTGGTAATCTTATCACAGTATTTTTCATCGCTTAATTTGTTTGACAATTGGTAGAGGCATTTATCCTTGTCGTCGCTTTCTTTAAGGCTAAGGCAGATTTTTTCATCCTGCATTTTTATGGAATCGTTTATTTTTTGATAAGCGCTAATGTTTTCATTGATATTATTATTCGATTTTGTATTATTGCCCGCGATTTTAGACCTAAAAATCCAGACGGCTCCAACCCCGGCGATTAATAAAATCGAGATTAGAAGGATAATTTTAACTTTCCTGTTTATATTCATAATTTTTTTTGCGGTACTGGGCCGGCTATTAATCGCATTGAAATTTTAAATCCCATAAAACCGGGGTATTGCCTGTAACCTGGGATTTCATTTCTATCTTAATTTGGGAGTAGCGGCTTTTTCTTTTTTCCGGCTGTGAGTTCCATTCGTCGGCCGTAAGCCAGCTTATTGTCTCCCCGGCATTGAATGACGCAACTTTTATAGCCAGGCTCTCTTTTTCCGGGTATTCAATTTTTTCCTGCCAATAAAGGGTGCCCCAGCGCACGTAGCCGGTCCCCTTGTCCATCTTCTGGCTGGTCCAATATCCTGACCGCAAAAGCATGGCGCGGTTTAATCCGGTCATATCGCTATAGGTATAGGAGGTCTTTCCTAAGTTCCACGGACCGGCCGTACCTTCTACATCTCCGCCGTTTAAGTTAACGACTTTAATAATACTGCCATCTCCAGGGATACTGTCGTAGTTAGCCACCCACATCTGGCCGTAAGAATCGCCGCAAATTCCCCGGGCGTCTTTGCCTTCGCTTGGCCAGGCATGCAGAAGCTTTCCATTTTTATCGGCTTTGATAAAAACATTATCCGTCCAGCTTGAAGCCCAAATATTTTCATCATTGACGTCGACCGATACTCCGGTAGTATATATTTTATTGATGTCAAGAGAAAAATCAGCTTTATTTCCATTAGGATCTTCTGAAGAAGCATAATCTACGCATTCGGCCTCCTCTTGGCCGTTTTTCCAATAACAAAGGCTGTGGTTATATGAATTTCCAGTCCAAACATTATTACCCGAATCAACGGTGATTCCGTACGTCGTTGGGACGTCCGACGATGACGCGTCCAGTACCTTGGTTTTTGTATTGACTTTTTGGATTTTTCCCAGGCCTGGGTTGGAAACCCAGATATTATTGTCGCTGTCTATCGCGAGCCCATAGGGGTTGCCTCCAACGGTTACCTTATTTTCCCCCTCGGTAAACAGGGTTGGGCAGGCGGTATCGTCTCCAGGAATTTTTACGATATTTCCATCGTTATAATTAGCAACCCAGACGTCGCCGTTTAGTTCAATGGCCACTCCCCTTGCCAAGTGAATGCCGGTATGGCAGGTTTTTTTTATCTTGCCGTTGATATCTAATTTCATAATACTGCTGCCTGTGTTTGTTGTTAGATCTCCTCTATTGGCAATCCACATGTCCCCGGTTTCGGCGTTTATCGCGGTCCTTGAGGGATAATCCCCGACGTTGTACGTCCCAATTATTCCCCGGTCTTCTTGAGGCACGCTTTTGTCCCAGTAGCATTCAACCTTTCCGTCCTTCCTTTTACAGTTGCGCTTATACCCCGGGTAAGTTCTCATTTTAGTAACTTGATCGGCCATATCATTTGCTATCCAGATATAGGGAGTGGGCATGACCTTTCCCAATTTTAAGTAGGTTCCGCCGTCCGTATCGACGGCTGACCCCGCATTGGAATTGGTATCGTAAACCATGGCGTCGTTTGTTGCGCCTGTTGCGTCAAGATCAATGACTTTTGAAAAGCATTCCTTCAGAGTCACATTTATGCTAAGACTAACCACGTCGCTCACCTCTTCATGATCATCTTCGGCCTGAAAACTTATAGTTGACGCCCCTATTTCAGTTGGCGTTCCGGAAATCTTCACTTCTTTACTGTTATTTTCCCCGTTTTGGACCGCATAGCTCATGCCCTCCGGCAGATCGCCGGTAATATGGAAAGTCAGATTATCCTTGTCTTTGTCAAAAGCCTTGATTACGCACTCCGCATAGCTGTCGTTTATGTACGCGGTTTCGGCGCAGACAAGCGGGGTTTTGATTACCGGCTTGTTGTTAGCGACGGTGATAGTGAAGGTTTTGGAACTAATACTATTGTCTTTTCCCCGGCCGTCATTTACTGTTACTTTGAATTGATATTCCCCGACCAAACCGGCATGCGAAAGATTTTCGGGATTGGAAAATTGTTTTTTGTTGGGATCAGAGGTTCTGGTTAATGCCGAAGGCGCGTTGGTCCAGCTGGACCAGTCTCCGATTTTTTCAAAGCTGACCCAGCTTAGCTTGTCCTTATCTTGGTCAGTGGCAAAAATTGTTCCCTGATAAGCGCTATCTGGATGGCTGTCGGGAAGAGTGGCGTTAATGTAGGGCTCGTGGTTGTCTAATTCTTCGTTCCAGCCGATAGGCGTCCCGGCAGGCGCCGAACCAACGCAGGCCCCTTGGGATATGCTGGTTACATAGCCTGACTCCATTACGCCGCAAAGCGTGTAGCTAATCCCATTAGCCGTTCCGCTATAGACATAGACATGGCTGTCAACCGGAAGATCAAGGATTGAGTTGGTTACGTCCGAATCGGCAAATTGTTTAGTCTTTTCGTCCCAGCAGGTGCCAGCCTCAAACCGGGCGTCATTGTTTACGTGGTTCGGATCGATGTCATGATAATTATCTACGCAAGGCCCCAGCTTATTTTCCGGGTCAGTTGGCACGGGGGTGATCCCCAGTTCTTTGGCAAAGTTATCTTTCCAGCTCGGCCAAACCGAAATCGTCTTGTTGGGAAGATAGGTTCCGGCTGTTAGAGTTGGATAATTGCCGTTTTTATTTTTGTATTTATTCAAGTAGATTTTTAGTTCCACCACATCCGAGAGCCTTCTTGTATCCCGGATTACCCGGGCTTTCAAGCTCTGGCAGATATCGCCCGAAGGGCATTCATCATTGGTTAAGCAGACCTGGCTAGAGTTTTTTTTGCATAGGCCGACCTCGTCTTTCAAATTGATATTAAACTTCCAGCTCTTCAGTATTTTTCCTAAAATGTCGGTAGTGGACGGCTCGGCGTCCTGGTTGTAGGAGATAATGTAGATGTTGGTGTACAAAACATTTTCGGAGAGATTGGCGGCATTAACGTAAACCGTCCGGCCGTCGCGGATGGCTTCATACCCGTCGACTTCCAGCGACTGGGGGGAGCCCTGGCTCTTTATATTGGTAAGATACCAGCGCAAAGGAGAATAATGCTCGGGATTGGGAACAGTCCGGAGCGCTATAGCGTCCGAAGAGTCGGCAAGAGTGGGTTGGCCCAGCGTCCAAGAGAGCGCGAAAACAGCGCTAGCCAGGCAAAAAATCAACACTAAATATTTTCCGGCTTTTTTATGTTGGAACATGGGAAATTGAAGAGTTTGACGTTTGCTTAATAGTTGATCATATTATACCATAAAGATTAGCGGTGGAGTATACCCGATCAGATGCCTTCAGTTTATTAAATTAATCGATAAGCATGAAATCAGTTAAAGCTATTGTATTTATGCTAATTGCCGGATCGGTTATTTTTGCGCTGATCATTTTTAAAGACAGCTTTATTCCAGCTTCTAATGATGCCGGCGATGATATTGCTTTTTACGAAAAAGACATCACTCCCGGCAATATGAACGGCGTGAGACCCGATGTAATTAAGGCCGGAGACAGTTTTTACATCAATTTTTTGCAAACAGAACCAAAAAGATCTCTTGGCATGATTAAAGTTGACAGCAGGCTTAATACCCAATATTTGGGCGAAATATATTCCGGTCAGGATGGCTCAAACCCGACCGATGCCCGAATGGCCGTTGATGGCAAGAACAACATCTGGTACTCCTTTGAAGCGGTCTATTCCGGCCCGGATAAAAATTATTTAAATCTTGCCAGATACGGCGCAGATGGCCGGACATTAGAATTAATAGATACAAAAGATAAAATTGCCCAGGGAGTTTTGGCCAGTCCGGAAATTAATAAATTCCCCGAATCTGGCTCGGAACAAGTGGATGACCCGCTGCCGTTTTATTACAGCGGGAAATATTATGTGATGACCAGGACTTTCCAATCCCCGGTTTACAAAGTGCGCGTGTTTGATAATAGCTTTAATTTAATTGATAGTTATTCGCTGGACTTGGCGCCGGCAATCGGCCAAAATGCCCTTTCAGTGAATTCGTTAGTTGAGATAGAAGGTGAAATCTATATGATTACCGGCGTATTTAATAACCGTCCGCCCGGCGACCCGGAAGCTATTTCTAAGATTGTAGCCATTCCCCTGCAAAAGGACTTAAGGGAGGCAAAAGGGGATAAAATTGAGCTGACCAACGGGAAAAAATACTCTAGCTATGTATCATCGGCGAAATATAAAGACGGAAAATTATATGTCCTTTATAATAATTTCATCGGAAAAACCGGCAACAATCTCCACGAAGGCGTTTTGGAAATATACGATGCTAAAAATAACTTTAGCCGAATAAGGGCGATTAAAATAAACGGCGGCAAAATGATAGATAACCACATGACCATGGAATTTATGGGGGATAGATTGTATGTCTTGTACAACACTCCCGAGGAAAAGCTTTTCGTAAAAGTGTTTGCTTTGAAAGAAATCCAGACAAATAAATTTTCTTTGCCATTGACTTTTTTTAACTCTTTAGTTAATATAAAAACCAGCTTAATTTCTAATTTGAAACAAAAGAAAGACCGATAGCTGTCGATCATAAATAACTGCTTATGTTAGCAATCAAATTATCAAGAATTGGAAAGAAAAACCAGCCTCATTACCGGCTGATTATCACGGAAAAAGGCCGGGACCCCTTTGGCGAAGCTTTAGAGATTTTAGGAGATTATAATCCCCGCACTAAAGCCCTGCAGGTTAAAGAAGACCGGATAAAGCATTGGATTTCCAAGGGAGCCCAGATGACGCCGAGCGTCAATAATTTACTAGTCGAGAAAAAAGTTATTGAAGGAAAGAAGGTTAAAGCTTCCAAAGATCCGAAAAATACCGAAGCGGCGCCGGAAAAAGCGGAGGAAAAGAAAGAAGCCGCCAAAAGCGAAGTAAAAGAAGAGAAAACAGAAGCGCCCCAAGAGGTTTCCGGCGAGATAAAAGAAGAAGCGCCAGACAAGGCCAGTGAGTCTTCCGGCGAAGGGCCAAATGAATAGTTTTAGCTAATAATAGAGTAAATTTTGTTCAGTATATTGACAAATAAATAAAAATTGGTATAATAGTATAGTACCTGATATTCTTTAAATAGCCGTCAGGCCATCCGGAAAATGGGTGGATTTATTAAGTAATATCTTTTTAGCTGATAATCAATCGATAAGTCAGCTTGAAAGAAGCACGAAACACTATGGCAGATCAAGACAAGGACTTCTTAGAATTTGTTGTGAAGTCAATCGTCGGTAATCCAAACGACGTAAAAGTGGAGAGAAACATCGACGAAAGAGGCGTTCTTTTGACCCTCACCATCAACCCGAACGACATGGGTTATGTGATCGGAAAAATGGGACAAACCGCGAAGTCAATCCGCACCTTGCTAAAAATCGTTGGCGCTAAAAACAACGCGCGGGTGAATCTGAAAATCAATGAACCGGAAGGCCGCGAAAGAAGGCCGAGGATGGAAAGAGAGCCGTTTGATACTTCTTCGGTTGACGATTTAAAAATCTAATCAACAAAAAAGTCAAAATAAGCAAAAGACCGCCCCGCATCTGCGGGGTGGTTTTTTGTTTATTATAGTGTATTATATTAATATGACATTCCATATAATAACAATTTTTCCCGGCATTTTTGAGAGCTATTTTAACGAATCAATTATCCGCCGGGCGAAGGACAAGGAAAAAATCAAGATTAAAATTTATAACTTGCGGGACTGGACCGCTGACCGGCACCGCACGGTTGACGACTCGCCTTATGGCGGCGGCGCCGGGATGGTAATGCGCGCTGAGCCGATTTTTAAGGCTGTAGAAGAAATTAAAAAAAAGATTAGGGGGAAAGGAAAAGCCAGAACAATTTTATTTTCCGCCAAAGGAAGAAAATATAATCAGGCGGCGGCGGAAAAATTAAAAAAATACAAGCATGTTATTATGATCTGCGGCCGTTATGAAGGCATTGACGAGCGGGTGGCGGAATTTTTAGCTGATGAGGAAATTTCGATCGGCGATTACGTTTTGACTGGCGGGGAAATTCCGGCGATGATAATCGCGGATTCTGTGGCCCGGCTCTTGCCCGGAGTTTTAGGCAATAAAGAAAGCTTGTCTTTTGAATCGCACGGAAAAGAAGGCGCTTTAGAATATCCTCATTACACCCGGCCCGAAATACTAACCTGGAAAAGAAAGAAAATGAAAGTGCCCCAGGTGCTTCTTTCCGGCAACCACGCTAATATTGAAGAGTGGAGAAAGAAGAAAAGCAAAATTAAAAAATAACCTCCGGATTCAAAAGAAAATTCCCCAGTTAAAAAAATATGCCCAAAGAAAATACTCATTTATTTTTTGCCCATGAAGTAAAAGCCAAATTTAACCCGGAGCTCGCGGAAATAATAAGAAAATACAAAGATTATTATTATCTTGGGTCAGTCGCGCCCGATATTTTCTTTTACGGTTCAAAAAAGGACTGGAAGGTCTCGGCCGCGCTCCACGGCAAGGACGGCGAGCCCGCCAATAAAATTGTTATCGAAATTCTTGAGTTAGCCAAAGAAAAAAGAAGCCATAAAAATTTAGCCTTTGCTATCGGCTATTTAACTCATTGCGCTTTGGACGAGGTATTTCATCCGGTAGTGGTTTATCTCACGGGTGATATTTTTTCCGAAGACCCGAAGGTTCTTGGCCGGGCCAATTATTTGCACCGGCAATGGGAAACCGAATTGGATGAAGATATAAACGGCCGTTATTTTTTCAGCCAGCTTGTTAAAATCCGGCTGTTCGGCAAGCTGGCTTACCCTAAAATTATCCGGAAAAGATTCGGACTGCCCTTTAATAAATTTTTTATTCTGGCCAATAAGCACCGGCTGGTAAATTTTTTAACTAGAAGCCGGCCAGCTTATTATTTACTGAAGCTGTTGGTAAAATCAGGCCTTTATATAAAAAAAGAAGACTTGGCGCTTTGCTATAGTAATTTGGAAAATGAAAAAAAATTAATCCCTTCCGGTGAAATTGTTTACCGGGATATTATCTCCGGAGTGAACAAAAAAACTTCGGTAGCGGAGCTTTTGGGATCGGCTGAAGCCAAAGCTCTGGTTATGATAAACGCCAGCTTCAAATATTTCCGCGGCCAAGCCGGAAAAGAAGAGCTTTTAGAAAAAGTGCCGGGCGAGAGCCTGGAAACCGGGAGAATAAACTGCCCGACCTCTAAAATTAAATATTTTAAGGAATAAAATGCATCGTAAAAAGGCGGAAAAACGAATTTTCAGCCTGGGCTATAAGTGCGTAGCCGGAATTGACGAAGTTGGACGGGGGCCTTTAGCCGGGCCGGTGGTTTCGGCTTGCGTAGCCCTGGATCCCGGACATGTTTTTAAGGACAAGGAATTAAAAAAAATCAGAGATTCAAAATTATTGGCTGAAAAGACGCGAGAGAGGATATATGATCTCTTGATGAATGAAGAAATCGATATTGGCATTGGATTTTGCCCGGAAAAAATGATCGACAAGGTAAATATTTTTCAGGCCAGCTTTCTTTCCATGCAGGCGGCCCTGGAAAACATGCTCGTAGAGCCGGACTACGTTTTTATTGACGGAAAATTCCGGCTTCCGGATTGTCCTATCCGGCAGGAAGCCGTTATCGGCGGGGACAATAAAATCTTCGTAATCGCCGCCGCCGGGATAATCGCCAAAGTGACCCGCGATCGGCTAATGCGTAAATGGCATGAGCATTTTCCCCAATATGGGTTTGACCGGCACAAAGGCTACGGGACGCGTCTGCACGAAGAAATGATCAAGCTCCACGGCCCTTCGCCTATCCACCGGAAAAGCTTTTCGCCCGTATCTAATTGGAGCCGGTTGTAGAGAAAAGCTTATTGGGATATAATTAAATAGCAAAAGGTTTTTACGTAAAAAAATATTCGCTGCTAAAACATATATGATAACAGGGGGAAACGCGCTTTTAGACGCAAAATTCATACTCGCCCGCGCCCAAATCAAAGAAGGGATGCAGGTCGCCGATTTAGGCTGCGGAGCATCGGGGCATTTTGTATTTCCATCGGCAAGAATAGTAGGGAAAAAGGGGACGGTTTACGCGGTGGATATAATGAAAACAATTTTACAGTCGATTGAAAAGCGCGCCAAGCTCGAAAACCTCCAAAACATCCAAACCGTTTGGAGCGATTTGGAAATATTCGGCGCGACTAAAATCGATTCCGGAAAACTGGACGTGGCTATGCTTATTAATACGTTATACCAGTCAAAGAAACGGATGGAAATAGTAAGGGAGGCAGTCCGTTTGATAAAAAAAGGAGGTAAGCTCATCGTAGTTGAGTGGAAAAACTCGGCTCTGCCTTTCGGCCCGTCGATTGAAAATCGGGTGGAAAAGGATTTGTTAAAAAATGGATCGGCTAAGCTTGGATTAAAGATCGAAGAAGAGTTCGAAGCCGGAGACTATCATTACGGAATTATTTTTGATAAGCTTTAGACCCTGGGCCGGGGAAGAGCGAATGTTTTGCTTTTCCGGAAGAAGCCGGAAATGAAAATTGCGATATTGACTAAAAATAAAACTTGATATAATATTTCCTAAAACTATGGGAAATTTGACGAGCTATAAATATTGGATAATGCTTAACCCGGGGCCGCTTGCGCCACTTATGCAAAACGCCCTTATCGCCTTTGCCGCGGCTTTATTTTTGGCCGTAATTGGATTAGCATATTTTAAAAGGAAGAACCGGAAAAATGCCTATTTCTCGGTAATGGGAAAATTGTCAAACCTGGCTTTAGCCAATTTTATTATCAGCCTTTTTTTGCTTTTCTTTACTTTCGAGGCTATTCCGTTTTTTTCCAGCCGGTTTTGGTTTTTGCTCTGGGGAGCGGGCATTCTCGCCTGGGCTTATTTTATCTTTAGGCATTCCGCCGCCATTCCGCAAAAAAGGCTACAGATCGAAAAAGACCGCGAATTTAGGAAATATGTCCCATAAATTTTCGGGCTATGCACTATAACTTGCGAGTCGGCCGGTTTGGAGAAGAAGTAGCCCGCCGCTACTTATCAGGCAAAGGCTACCGGATTATTGAGAACAATTTGAAATTAAGCTATAAAGAAATCGATATTATCGCCCTGCAAGGCGATATTTTAGTTTTTATTGAAGTGAAAACCCGGACTTCAGGCGGGCTGGGAGGGGCGGTTATGGCAATAGAGGGAAGAAAAATCAGCCGGATGAAGAAAGCGGCCGGCCACTATTTGCGGGCGTATAAAGGCCGTAAATTCGATAAGGTGCGCCTCGACTTCCTCTCTTTAGACGTGAACAAAGAGACAAAAACCGTTAAAATAAAACATTTTTGCGATATTGTCTAGTTTGTTTCCTAATAGTACCAGGCGGACGGCATTTTTGGGAGAAAAAGGATTGACAATTATTACTGCTCGGTTAAGATAACATAATGCAAGATTAGTCCGCGCTCTTTTTAAGCCAGCTCTTTTAAAGCATTGTTCCATGTTCATTGAAAAATAAAAACAAATCTTAAAGGTCGAACTTATTATTAAAGCCGTTAAAGGGGGGAACTTAGAATATATGACTTACTTTAAAAGATTCCTCATAATCGCAATACTAAGTTTGACCGGCTTTGCGTTCTCTTCCTTAAAATTACACGCCGCTACTATAAATCCGCCGGCTATTTCTGAAGTAAATAGGGGTGTGGAAAATACTTTAGTTAAACCAATGATCACCGGAACCACCGATCCGGAAACCGAAGTTTTAATCTACGTGGACGGAAGTTATGTCGGGGAAGGAAGCATTTCAGCTTATGGCCAAAGAGATAATTTTTATTTCCAGGCAACTGAAAGCTTAACCGAAGGCTCCCACAGCGTTATGGCTATCGCCCGGGATAATTTCTCTCGGGTCTTGTCAGCGCCTTCGCAGTCCGTGAGTTTCATTGTCCCGCCTTCTGATTATTCGTACGAAACGACTGTTTCCGAGGAAAATACAGAAGCGGCCAGCATAGAGTCAGCCGCAATATCCGCGCCGACTTTAATCCGGCCCAATGAAAATACCGTAACTTCAAACCAAAAAGAAAAAATTGCCGGTTTAACCCAATCCGGGACCAGGGTTTTAGTCTATATAGACGGAAACCTTGATGGAAAGACTAAAGTAATTACCCATTCTTCGGGCACGGGCGCTTTTTACTACCAGCCCGCCAAAAAACTTAGCCGAGGAGAGCATAAGGTTCAGGCAATCGCCGAAAATACGGATGGCGAGGAAAGCCTGGCTTCGGAAGCGATGTCATTTACCATCGAATATCCGATGCCGGCGCCGACCTTGATCAAAGCTGTCGTAAACGCGAAGACTGTTTCCACCCGCCCTTTTATTGCCGGAGTCGCCAAGAATAATTCCAGCGTCAATGTTTACATTGACAAGAAGCTGGATGGCCGCTTCGAAGTAGAAAACGATTCTTCGGGAACAGCCAATTTTGCCTACCAGCCGTCAATGAACCTCTCTAAAAAGACAACTCATAGGATTTATACCACGGCAACCGATACAAGAGGAAAAGAAAGCATTCGGTCAAATTCAATTTATTATACCTATCCGCGGACAACTTCAACCGGAAAGATAGATGGCACTGCGAAAATCAGCAGTACGCCAACAAACACCCTGTCGGCCGCGACTAGCACGCCAAAAGAAGAGACTGAAAAACCCGTGGCCAGCCCTAAAGAAAGCAATTTAAGCAATATCTTAAATCAGGATAAGGGCCAGGTTTCAGAGAAAGTTAGCTCTTCAACTATTTGGACAACGATACAAAGCAAGATTAGCCTTAATCTAATCATATTTCTCGTATTCCTCGTTGGAGTAATCGGCTGGATTGCCTGGGTAAACCGGGAACTGGCCAAAGAAAGAAAAGAGCGGGAAGCCGGACTGGCTGAAAGCCAGTTGCCGGAACCGGACAAAAGATCCGAAAATCCCTACGACATATTCGGCCCGCATAAAAATATTTAAAACAAAAATTTGCCGTTTGCCTGAAATATTTATTGATCAATCAGGCCAGACGGGCCCCTTTTTAACAAAATCCCGCATTTCGCGGGATTTTGTTTTTACGGCAAATGTGCGATAATTTAGTTAATAAAGGAATCGTTAAGTTTGGAGACTATTTGAAAAAGTATATGGCAAAAGAACTAAAATTTCCAAAGGGGTTTTTATGGGGCGCTTCAACGTCTCCGCACCAAATTGAAGGCGGGAATACTAACGACTGGAGCCAGTGGGAAAAATCTCCAAAGCGGATTTATGAATTAAAAAAGGCCGGGAAAAACCCGGATGATTTTATCAGTGGAATGGCCTGCGATTCGTATAATAGATACGAAGAGGATTTTGATTTGGCTTTGGCTATGAATAATAACGCCCACCGGCTGGGCGCGGACTGGGCGCGGATTATGCCGGAAAAAGGAAAGATTGATATGAATGAGGTGGAGCATTACAGAAAGGTGCTACTAGCTTTAAAAAAAAGGGGGTTAAAAGTTAATTTTACTTTATGGCATTGGCCTTTTCCTTTGTGGATCGCGGAGCAAGGCGGATGGGCGAATAAAAATAATATTAAATATTTTTCCGAGTACGCTGATATTATGTCCCGGGAACTCGGCGAATATGTTGATTTCTGGGTGACTTTAAACGAGCCGATGATACATGCCGGGCATGGATATATTGACGGCAAATTTCCTCCGCATAGGAAAAGTGATTTTTTTGGCGCCTGGAAGGCGGCTAATAATTTAGCGGCCGCTCACAACAAAGCCTATAAGGTTATCCATAATAATTGCCCCGGCGCCCAGGTGGGCGTAACTAACGTAACCGGCTATTTTGAGCCGGCCCATAAATGGAATTTAATTGAAAAATTGGCAGTAAAGATTGCCGCTTACTTCAGAAACGAGTGGTTTCTAGATAAAATTAAAGGAAGTTTTGAATTTATCGGAGTTAATTATTACCACCATATCCGCTTAAGCTGTATTCCGCCGTTTATTCGGAACGAGAATAAGTTAGTGTCGGACTTCGGCTGGGAGATTTACCCGGAAGGGATTTATCACGTCATCATGGGTTATAAAAAATATAGGAAGCCGATTTATATTTTGGAAAATGGAGTAGCAGACGCTAAAGATGAACTAAGAAAAGATTTTATTATAAACCATCTAAAATATGTGCAACAGGCGATTTCCAAAGGCGCGGACGTCCGCGGTTATTTTTATTGGTCGCTTTTAGATAATTTTGAATGGGCCGACGGCTACGCCATGAAATTCGGCTTACACGCGGTGGATCGGAAAACTTTTAAAAGAACGCCCCGTCCGAGCGCCAGAGTTTATGGAGAAATTTGTAAGAATAATTCACTTACGATTGATGAATAGCAGGCTTTATTATTGCTCAAATGAAAAATCCTCCATAGCCGGAGGATTTTTTAGTGGAATTGCTATTTAGGATAAGCGGTTTTTGTAATCCTCGTAGCCGAATTTTTTTATACTTTTTATTTTTCCCTTCAAGTCTTTAATTAGAATGGACGGGAGATTGATGCCGTTAAAAGTATTATTTTTTACCATGGTGTAGTGGGCCATGTCGAGGAAAATGAGCTTATCCCCGCGGTTTAATTTTTTCGGGAAAGAATAGTCGCCGATTACGTCCCCGGCAAGGCAGGATATACCTCCTAACCGATAGGTATAGCGGTATTTTCCGGCGGGCCTAGCCCCGGCGATTTCCGGCCGGTAGGGCATTTCCAAGGTGTCCGGCATATGGGCGGCGGCGGAAGTATCTAATATGGCTATGCGTTTTTCGTTATGGACAATGTCCAATACCCGGGCGACTAATACTCCGGTATTTAAGGCAATGGCTTCGCCAGGCTCTAAATAAACCTCCAGGTGCGGGTATTTTTTCTTAAACCGGGTAATAATTTCGACCAGCAGTTTCCGGTTGTAGTCCGGCCGGGTGATATGATGCCCGCCGCCGAAATTGACCCATTTCATCTTTGGCAAAAACTCGCCGAATTTTCTTTCAAAAGCCATTAGAGTCCGTTCGAGCGAATCGGCGTTTAGCTCGCATAAGGCGTGGAAATGCAGCCCCGAGACGCCTTGGAGTTCTTTAGCCTTAAAATTTTTCTTGGTAATTCCTAGCCGGGAATAAGGGGCGCTTGGGTCATAAAGGCTAACTTTTACTTCCCGGTGCTCGGGATTAACTCTTAAGCCAACGGAAATTTTTTTCCGGGATTTTTTAAGCGCGGGCCGGAAACGCTTCCACTCTTCAAAGGAGTTAAAAATAATGTGGTTACTATATTTCATTATTTCCGCGAATTCATCTTCCTTAAAGGCGGGTGAAAAGGTATGCACTTCTTTCCTAAATTCTTCAGCTCCGAGCCGGGCTTCGTTTTGAGAACTGGCCGCTATGCCTTTCAAATATTTCCTCGCTAAAGGGAAAGTGCTCCACATAGCAAAGCCCTTAAAGGCCATTAAGATTTTCGCGCCGGTTGCCTCCTGTACCTCATTTAATATTTCCAGGTTTTTTTTCAGTAATTTAAAATCCACCAAATAGCAGGGCGTTGGCAAACTTTTTACTTTTAGATTTTTCCAATCTTCGGGCTTAGCCCAGAAAATATCAGCCATATTAATAATTTTTCTTTAACGGGGCCGGCAGGTCTTTTAATTCTTTAACGACCCACGGCAAGCCGTTTTTACCCAGCTCTTTTAAGAATACTTTGGAATCAAGCATTTTATCTTCCGGGGTAACAACACCAGCGCCGGACCACTTGCCGGTTAGAACCATCTGGGCGGCGGTCACGGTCGGGACAGCAGTCGTATAGCCAATGGCGTTTCCTCCGGTTTCGCGAAAGGCTTTTTGATGGTCGCAGACATTATATATGTAAACCACTTTCTTTTTCGCGTTTTTTACGCCGGAGATGATATTGCCGATATTGGTCTTGCCTTTGTAGCTTTTATTAAAATCTTCGCCTTTTGGCAGAATGGCCTTTAAAAATTTGACCGGCACTACCTCGCATTTATCATATTTAACCGGATCAATCCGGGTCAGGCCGACATTATAAAGCACGCGCAAGTATGTCAGGTAAGCCGGGGAAAAAGTCATCCAAAACCGAATGCGCTTTAAGTCCGGAAGATGATTAACCAGAGTTTCCATTTCTTCGTGGTACATGAGATAGGGAGTAAATTTGCCGGCTTGGGGAAAGTCGAACTCGAAAAAGGCCGCTTCTTCGTCAATCAGCCGTCCGCGAGTTTTCCATTTTCCGTTTTCCCAAAACTCAACCGGCAGAATCAGCTCGCGTAAATTGATTTCCGGATCAAAATTCGGGGCGAATTTTATTTTTTTGTCTTTGGATCCGCCGTTACAGTCCAATATGTCAACCGTATGGATTTTATCGAATAAATAATCCCGGGCATAAGCACTAAAGATGTTAGACACTCCGGGGTCAAAGCCCATGCCGGTGATAGCTAAAAGCCCTTTCTTTTTAAAGGCCGCGTTTTTAGCCAGTTGTTTTTTATAGGAAAAGCCGTATTTGGCCGGATGCTCATAGCAGGCGGTATCAATATAATTTACGCCGTATTTTAGGCAGGCGTCCATCATTACCAGGTTATCGTAAGGATGACCCCAATTGATTACCAGTTCGGGCTTTATCTTTTTTAGTAAGCCGTAGAATGTTTTAGGGCTACTAACATTAGCAACGTGGAGGCGTAAGTTTACTTTTCCTTTAGTTTTCTTTTTTATCGAATCGCTTACCGCCTTCATTTTTTTTTCGGTCCGGCTGACAACATGAATCTCGGAAAAAATATCCGGCTGCTGGCTCATCTTATGGAGCCCGACCGAGCCCACGTTTCCGCAGCCGATGACTAAAATTTTAGCCATAGATTTTTATTTAGAATAATTTTTAAAAATTATCTAAGATAAGCTAAGGTTTCTATAAAAATTTTACTATGCTAGGTTTTATATGTCAATCAAATTTATACTTGCTTTTTCTTTTAGAAGATTATATGGTATTTAGCTAATATTGTTAATTATCTGAAAGGTGATAGAATTAATAACGAGGCAATAATCCAATAAATGCGACTATGAAGAAAAAAATAGTAACTATCGCGGCTATTCAAACGGCCGTGTCCCGCGATAAAAATGCCAACCTGGAAAAAACAATCAGGATGGTTAAGGGAGCGGCGAAAAAGGGCGCGAAAATTATTTGCTTGCAAGAACTATTCAGCTCGATTTATTTTCCCCAGGAGAAAAAGGCCGCTTATGAAAAATATTCGGATACCATTCCCGGCGAGCTGACCAAGCGTTTTAGCGAACTGGCTCGCAAGCTGGGAGTCGTTATAATTCTGCCTCTTTTTGAAAAAGCTAAAGACGGGCATTATTATAACTCGGTCGTGGTAATTAATGAAAAAGGGAAATTATTAGATACTTACCGGAAGATCCATATTCCATATGATGAAAGGTATTATGAAAAGAATTACTTTAAAGAAGGGAATAAGGGCTACAGAATTTATAAAACCAAGTACGCTGATTTCGCGGTTTTAATCTGCTATGACCAATGGTTTCCCGAAGCGGCAAGAATGGCGGCTTTAGGCGGCGCGGAAATTATATTTTACCCGACGGCGATCGGAACAATAATCGGCGATAAAGACAATTATGGCGACTGGCATAACGCCTGGGAAACAGTGCAAAGGGGGCATGCGATAGCGAATAGCGTGAATGTCGTAGCCGTAAACCGGGTCGGACGGGAAGATAAGATAAATTTCTGGGGCCAGTCTTTCGTCGCTGACGCTTTTGGAAAGATTATAAAAAAAGCGAGTGCTAAAAAAGACGAGACAATAATCGCCAAACTGGATCTTGGCTTAAATAACCATATCCGAAAAGAATGGGGCTTTTTTACCAATCGTCGGCCAGATACCTATAAACTGGGTTCTAAAAAATAAAATGCCTGATATAAAAGATACGCCGAAAAATTTAGGCTATAGAATGCCGGCCGAATGGGAGCGGCATTCTTCGGTTTGGCTTTCCTGGCCTTATGACCGTGAATCTTTTCCGGGTGAGGTTTTAGATAAGACCGAAGAAACTTATTGTGAAATTATTTCCAATCTGACCGACAGCGAAAAGGTTGAATTATTGGTAACCGGAGAAGAAATGAAAGACCGGGCAATAGTTAAATTAAAAGCGTATAACGTGGATTTTAATAATGTAAATATCCAAGTCGCCGATTACGCTGACGTCTGGTTCCGGGATTTTGGGCCGTCGTTTATTGTTAATGATAAGACCAAGGAAATGGCCATGGTCAATTGGGACTATAATGCCTATAACCGCTGGCCGGAACTTTTAAAGGACGATAAAATATCGGCTTGGATGAATGAAAAGCTGGGCCTGCCATGTTTTAAGCCGGGAATTGTTTTAGAAGGCGGAGCGATTGAAGTAAACGGCAAAGGTACGCTTTTAACCACCGAGCAATGCGCTTTAAATGAAAACCGCAATAAGGGAATGACTAAGGAAAAAATGGAACAAATTTTTAGCGATTATCTAGGGGTTGCCAACATCATCTGGCTAAAAAAAGGTTTAACTAACGATCATACCGACGGCCACATCGACAATATTGCCCGGTTCGTTAATCCAACGACCATTGTTTATGCCTGGACGGACGATGAGTCATCGGCCGATTACGCAAATCTTAAAGAAAACCTGGAGATTTTGGAAAAGGCCAAGGGTCAAGACGGCCGGAGCTTTAATCTAATTAAAATGCCTTTGGCGCCGGTTAAAAACGTTGAAGGCTGTAATGTTTCCAGCTTAAATTTTTATATCGCTAACAAAGTTGTCTTAGTCCCGGTTTTCGGCCATAATAATGATAAGGTGGCTTTGGCGATTATCGGGGAGGCTTTTCCGGGCAGAAAAGTAGCCGGCATTAATTGCGCTGACCTTATTTACGGCGGCGGCACAATCCACTGCGCGACCCGCGAACAGCCCGGCTAAAAATCAAAAGTAATTTTAAAATAAAAACATTCATTTATGTGGCTTGTTATCGCTGTTAGCGCCTATTTTATTAACGCGGGAGTTTACCTGGCGGATAAATTTTTACTTTCTAAAAGAATCCACTCGTCAATCGTTTACGCTTTTTATGTCGGAATTTGGAGCGTCTTTAATTTGTGCCTCCTTATTTTTAATCCTTGGTTTCCAACTTTTGGCGAGCTCATGCTTGATCTTTTCGCCGGCCTTTTATTTCTATTTACCCTGGTTTTTTGGTACAAGGCCCTGCACCAAAGCGAAGCCACGCGGGTGGTTCCGATTGTCGGGGGATTGGTGCCGGTTTTTAGTTTCCTTCTTTCAAGCATTTTTTTGGGGGCCACTCTTACCAATCAGGAGCTTTTAGGCTTTTTGATTCTTATCGCCGGAGGAGTCCTAATTTCCATTAAACGGACCAGGTTTTATCTTCTTCGAAAAGCCGTTGACCGGGTACGGATGATTTTCGGAGATGTCTTGGGGGAGATTCACGCCCGCTTCCGCCCCACCCAGCGGCTAATTGCTAATTCCGTTGTTTCCGCTTTTTTCTTTGCCGCTTTTTACGTTTTAATGAAATATATTTATCTCCATCAGCCGTTTGTCGGCGGTTTTGTCTGGTCGCGGATGGGAACTTTTATCGGCGCTTTGGCTATGCTAGCCGTTCCGGTCTGGAGAAAGGGAATTGCCGAGCACCGGAAAGCTACGACCGCCCCGAAAAATTTAAGCTTCTTTTTAGGCGTGCGTCTTTTGGCCGCTTTGGCCTTTATCATGCTTAACTGGGCGATATCGCTTGGGAACGTCGCTTTGGTTAACGCGCTCCAGGGCGTCCAGTACCTGTTCTTCATTCTTTTTGCCGTTATTATTTCCGCCCGCTTCCCGAAAGTGTTTAAAGAAGAGCTGGGAAAGGAAGTTTTAATACAAAAATTAATCGGGGTCGGCCTGGTTAGCCTTGGCTTATATATTTTGGTAATCTAATCCGCGGACTATGTTATTCTTTTTGGCGCTGTATTATCTAATTTTTGCTATTCTTTCCTGGCAAAAGCCGGAGCGGGGAGTAATGATAATAATCTTTGCTTTGCCGTCTTACCTTATCCGCTTTAATCTCTTTGGCTTGCCTTCAACTTTACTCGAAGGCATGATTTTAATCGCTTTTTTTATCTGGTTTATAAAAAATTACCGGGAGGTTTTTGGCAATATTAAGAAAAGGATTAAGGGTAAGAAAATTATTGGCTGGGTTAGGTATCCTTTTGACCTGGAGATTGTTTTATTGCTGATCGTGTCAATTATAGCCGCGGGAATCGCGTATTTTTCCCGGGAATCTTTGGGAATATGGAAGGCTTATTTTTTTGAACCGATTCTTTTCTTTATTCTATTATTCAACACAATCGGTAAAGACGCTTTAAACCAAAAAGGCTCTAAGTGGCTGGAAAAAATAATCTGGCCTTTGGCATTATCCTGTCTGGCCGTTTCTGTCCTGGCCGTCTATCAAAAATTCACCGGCCAATTTATTGATAATCCTTTGTGGGCGGCGGAAAGTACGAGGCGGGTGGTGTCGTTTTTCGGCTACCCGAATGCCGTCGGGCTATTTTTAGGGCCGATTTCATTGGTGCTCTTTGGATGGATGGCTAAAGAAAAAGAAAACTTAAGAGCTGAAGGGATGACCGGAAAACTTAAACTACTGGTAATCAGTTTAACCGTATTCCTTTCCTGGGCGGCAATCATTTTTGCTAAATCAACCGGCGCGGCTTTAGGGGTAGCGGCCGGACTAATCGTTTTTGCTCTCTTAGGCGGAAAAAGAATAAGATTAGTAGTTGCGGCTGGCGCGCTAATCATGGTTATTGGGATAGCGGCCTGCGCTCCGGCCCGGAATTACGCGATTGATAAAATTACCCTGAAAACTGTTTCCGGGGAAATAAGGAAACAGCAATGGGAAGAAACCTGGAACATGTTAAAGGACGGAAGATTATTATCCGGCGCCGGACTGGATAATTACCAAACGGCGATAAAATCCTATCATCAAGAAGGTATCTGGTTTAACCGGTTTAATGAAAGCGATAAGGATTTTTTAAGAAAAATTATGCAAAGCGAAGAATACCGGAAGCTCGTCTGGCAGCCGACGGAAATTTACATGTATCCGCATAACATTTTTCTAAATTTCTGGTCCGAACTCGGACTGGCCGGATTGCTTTTATTTGTCTGGATAATCGGCAAATATTTTTATCTCGGTTTGAGAAGGCTGAAAGACGGGGATTACACGATCTCAGGACTAATCGGCGCTATGGCCGTAATCGTCGTCCACGGGTTAGTTGACGTCCCCTACTTTAAAAATGATTTATCAATAATATTTTGGCTTTTTGTTTTTATGCTTAGCGCTATAAACTTGAAAGCCAATATAAAAAAAGTATGACCAACTCTAAATTAGCTTTGCACAGCTTTCTTCACTCGGCCGGCGTGCTGGTTTACATTCTCCTGGTGAGCGTTATTATGAGAAACGCCGAAAAGATTTTTGGCAAGACAGACACTTTTTTCTCGCCGGTAGCCTTTTTGATGCTTTTCGTTTTCTCGGCATTAGTCACCGGGATCCTTGTTTTAGGGCGGCCGGCCTATCTTTTTCTTCACGGCCAAAAAGATGAAGCCGTTAAGTTCCTCGGATTTACTGTTGGCTGGATGTTTCTTTTGGTAATCGTTGCCTTCGGACTTCTTCTTTTAGCCAAGACCATGTAAATGAAAATAATCCTCCAAAAATATATTGCCCAATCCGGCTTTTCTTCAAGGCGCAGGGCCGAAGAGCTAATCCGGCAGGGAAAAGTAATTGTTAACGAAAAAGTTGCTAAGCTTGGCGATAAAATTGACGAAGAAAATCTGCCGGAGATTTTTGTCGATGGCAGAGAATTAAGGTTGCCAGAAGCGAAAATATATATTAAATTGAATAAGCCGGCCGGATATACCTCGACCGCGGCCCGCTTTAAAGGCGAAAAGAACGTATTTAGTCTGGTAAAGGTAAAAGAGCGGCTTTTCATTGTCGGGCGATTAGATAAAGCGAGCCGAGGCTTAATTCTTTTAACTAACGACGGCGAGCTCGCCAATAAGCTTACCCATCCGCGATATGAAAAAGAAAAAGAATATATTGCAATCGTTAGCGGCAAGAACATAGATACTAAAAAAGCGGTGAGCCAATTTAGCGCCGGTATAGATATCGGCGAAGGCGATGGAATCGTCCGGGCGAAAAGAGTTAAGTATCAGAGCGGTGGAAAATTTTCAATAGTTTTAACCGAAGGAAAGAAACGCCAGATCCGGCGGATGTTTAAAGCTTTGGGGCTTGAGGTAATGGATTTAATAAGAGTAAGAATCGGGAAGTTGGGGTTAGGCAGTTTAAAAGAAGGGGAGTGGAAAAAACTGACCGGCGAAGAGATAAAAAAACTGGAGTCATAAAAATTGAATACACGGAGAGGTACGAGAGCGGTTGCCCGCCTCGCCGGCGGGTAAAAATCGGGTAGTACAATTAAATAATTATATCGGGGAGAGGTGGCCGAGCGGCTGAAGGCACGACTCTCGAAAAGTCGCAGATCCTCACGGGTCTCGAGGGTTCGAATCCCTCCCTCTCCGCATACAACTTTCAATTTAAATTTTATGCCAAATTTTGAGATTAGAAAATTAAGGGAATATTATAATTCGTTAAAAGGAGTTAATAAAGTCTTAGAAGATTTGACTAAAAAAAATCCAACATGGGCAATAGATGGAGATTTGGTTTTAGAATATGAAAAAGTTATAAACCAGGCAAACACGGACTTACCAGGTTTATTAGCCCCTTTTAGTAAGAATGAATTTTTTGCATTTCATAGCGTAAACGGCCATGCGCATTACAAGCCAAATGGAATAAAAGCAAATATTGCAAGAAATTTAGGAATAATTAAATCGGAAATTGATGACACTGAAAGCATTCCTGTAATTACAGAAAAGAGTTTTGATTTTATAGAAGACGAAAAAATTAAGAAAATTTTAGAAAGAGACTACTTAGAAATACAACGTAATTTAATATCTACTAATTGGAAGTCTACAATTTTATTAAGCGGAGGATCAATCGAAGCAATTTTATTGGATTTACTAAAAAAAGATCAGACCAAAGCAACATCTTCATCTAAGGCTCCTCACGAAAGTGACTTAAATAAATGGGATTTGAACAGTTTGGTAGAGGTAGCTGTTGAAGAAAATTTTATCGGGTCAGAGATTGCTAAATTAAGCCATACAATAAGAGAATACCGCAATTTAATACATCCAGGTGTTGAAATACGTAACCATTTAAAGGTTGAACCGGAAGAAGCAAAAATTGCTATTGAGGTTTTAAATATTCTTGTTAGAGAACTTTCTGGTTGAGGGATGTATTTTGTTCCAACGCAAAAGTTTTAACTTCGTCCTAAACGGGCAGCAAACAAGTTTATAGGGTATGAAATTTAATAAGGTTATTATAAATTTAAAGTACGTTAAAAAAACTCTTAAAATTATAGGACTTGTTTTGTCAATATTAGCACTTTTATTTTCCATGTCAGAACATTATGGTGTATGGGATAGATTGCGAGGCACGAATTATCTGCTCGATGTTTATGCACGACTAGAGACTTCTTACGCTGACGTTGATCGAATTATTTATCCTTACGATCCAGCGTGGAAGCCGTTGTTGCATCTAATATATAGGTATTCGAGCGCTGATTTTCCAAAAGAGAGAGAGCCTAAGTGTATTGGTCGCGGTCAGGCTACAGCTGCGTTTAAGCAAGATTTAGGAAAAGGTAAAATGACTGAATGGACCGCGCCATCAACCCCTTTTGTTATTCTCTATAAAGAATGGCCCGTAGTTGGAGCGGTAAATCCAGAAGATTACCGAATTGTTGGATCAATTGGGGATTTAAAAAATTGGATTCAGCAAGACAAGAATGAATTTAATTTCAAAATACATAACATATTCTTTGGAGTACTCTCAATCGCCGTGGCTTGCCTGCTAATTTGAACTTCTAACATAATTTTAAAATAAATATTTATAATTCATTCCCGCAAAAAATATGGACTCTCAAACAATTAAACCAACCGGCTGTTGCGAGCCGTTTGAGCCGGGGCCTTGGCAGGACAAGGAAATTACCTGGAAGGATAAGATTTTTGTAAAAGACCACGTTGCCCAGTTTTTGCACATTCCGCTAAATTTCGGGCAAAAAGTTGTGAAAAACCTGGGATTGATTGAAAAAGCCGGAGCCAAGGCGGACCATCAGCTCATGCTGACCGATGAAAAATCGCTTTGGGGATGCGACATCTATATTGATGTAGTTAAAGACGTGCCGGACGCCGAAATGGCCGCCATCTCGGGAACGTTTCTCACTAAAGTTTTTGAAGGGCCTTATCAAAAGGCCGGAGCCTGGGCCAAAGAAATGAAGGCTTACGTCGAAGGAAAGGGCAAAAAAGTGAAGAAAAATTATTTTTCTTACACCACTTGCCCGAAATGCGCCAAAGCCTACGGGAAAAATTACGTCGTGCTTTTCGCGCAGATTGATTAAAGGTACACATTGAAATTTATGTACAAGTATTATCATCCCAAGCCAATCATCATAAAACTAACAGATGATTTAGGTTTTCAGTTAAGGCAGAAAGCGGCAGGCTATATTGCCGCTAACCAGAATAAAACCGGCGCTGAAAGAGGGAGTAAGGAGGAGCAAGGGTTTGGCGCGCTTGCGGAAATCGTTATACGGAATAAATTCGGAATGCCTGAAATAAATCCCGAAGATCATCCTCTTGGGCATGATATTCTTTTGCCATCCGGGATAAAACTTGATGTAAAATGCCGGGGAGGGTCATTGCCGTTCAAGGAGGAATATGAAAGCAGTGACGGAATCGCAAGGGAGGCAAAACATAATTTTTTTGCCCGGCAAATTTACGACGAAAAATTGGATGCAGAAATCTATTTAATGACTCATCTGGAAACCCCGAGTAATCGGGAGCTCCCCGGGACCGCACGCCAGAGAAAATGGATACTATATATTTGCGGCTGGGTATCAAAAGAACGGGTTGCGTGCGAGGGCGTGTATCTACCGCGCGGTTCGCTCACTGAACAAGGAAGAACATGGTTTACCTATCGCGGGCAGGAAATAGAATTCTATAACCGAAACTTGAATGGCCTGGAGAAGATAGAAGATTTATTAAGTATAGAGAGAGCTGATGTTGAAAAAGATAGGTGCCATCAGGGGGATTTGAATTTAACCTTTGTCGACGCAATAAGAATTACTTATGATCTGATTGGACGCGGCGTTCTTAGAGAGAAGCACTTATTGTACATACAGAAGGAGACCTATCTCAATAAGATAGTAAAGCCAATTCTACATCCTAATCAGTATTTTCATCTATTAAAATGGTTAAAAGAAAAAGGAGAGCTCGGCGAGACCGAGCTTCAAAAGGCTAAAGAGATATTCAAAGAAGAGTTCTTTGAAAAAATTTAGAAAAGCTTATTGCTACCGGCTTTATATTGAGATTCTGCTTTTTTTATTCGTTTTTTTGAAATTTCTATGTAATCAATCTTGTGTTTTTTAAAGAGATATGTTTTTTGATTTTTTTCAATTCCAATAAATTTTCTCCCTTCTAGAGCTGCCGAAACTAGAAAACTGCCGCTCCCGCAGGTGTTATCCAGGACTATGTCGCCCTCCTTTGTAAAGGTTCGGATAAGATAGCGGCCAAGCTCTACTGGTTTTTGCGTTGGATGATAAACCTCTCCTTCGCTTTCGGCAGTTTTGAAATATACAACATCAGTAGGGTATCTCTCCCCGTTACTTTTCACTTCAACAGTTTTAAAGTCTCCATAGCTTCCAGTCAGCTGATCTTTTCTAAAACCTTTGTTGTACGGCTCGCCATTGCTCATTTGAGGATTGTAGTCCGGCTGGTTCTTATAGAAAATACAAATATCTTCATGCTTGCGCAACGGTTGTTTTTTGGCATTTAGAAAATTAGTTGGTTTGGATTTAACCCAGGTAATCTTATATTTGAATAACTTTGGGTTAGACAGCATTAAGCTGGCAGTAAAAAGACCTTGCCCGGTTAAGGCAATAACCCCCTTGTCTTTTATAATTCGTTCGTAGTGCGTCCAAATTCGATCAAGAGGAATTAAACTGTCCCAATGATTTTGTGTTGTGCCATAAGGCAGATCGCATAAAATCATATCAATTGATTTTGAAGGAATGCCATTCATTATTTTCAAACAGTCGCCTTCTATAACGCGATTTTCAAAATTTTGGATATCCCCTTTTCCCGCAGTAGTTATTTCCTTCGGTTCTTCCCCGCCAAGATTTTTGCGCAGATACCAAAGGCAATATGTATTAACCGCTAATCCTTCTTCCTGCGCGCGTTTTTCCAACTCCATGTAAGAATCCGTCCCTAACAGAATTCTTATCCTATTGCTTTCGAGCTTAGCTATGTTTTTGTATAAATCCTTATTACGATTTCCAAAAGCCAAAACAAGTCCTTTGGAGTTCTGGTTAGCCTCTTTATAGTCAGGAAAATAAATTGATTTAAAAATTTGATTACTGGGCATGGGATTTACGATTTATTTATATTATAGTATGATACCCTTATTCAATCAACCATATTTATCCACAGAAAATTAAATACATGGCTAAATTAACAATTAAAACCAAAACCCCAAAAGAAGTAATTGATATTACCGACAAGGTCAATGAGATTTTGGCAAAGGAAGATGAGAGAGAAGGACTGGTGAATTTATTTGTTACTCATACTACGGCGGCTTTAACTGTCGCGGACTTAGATCCGGGGACGGATTTGGATATGCTTGATGCCTTCGAGGCCATGTGCCCGAAATTAAATTACCGGCATCCGCATAACCCCGAGCACGCGCCAGACCATATTATGTCCGCGCTAATCGGCGCAACTCTAACTCTGCCCTTTAACCAAAATGGTTTGATACTCGGCGACTGGCAAAGGGTGGTGCTTATTGAACTAAACGGGCCAAGAGACCGCCGGATTATTGTTTCTTTAATTTAGCTGCCAGCCTCATTAGATTGAGCAAAAAAATAGTATGCACAAAATCGTAATAAAAATAAGGCGGGAGTTAAAAAGGAGCGCTGACGATAAAACTAAAGAAATTTTTCAGCGGTTTTTTAAGGAAAAAGTGACGTTCTACGGGGTAAGGGCGGGTGTTGTTTCAAAAATCGGGAAAGAGTATTTTACTGAAGTAAAGAAACTGGACAAGAAAAAAATGCAGGCGGTTTGTGAGGAGCTTTTCCGGTCCGGCATTTCCGAAGAAGCCTGGATCGCCGCCAGCTTTGCCCATAAATACGATAATTTCGAGAAAGCGGACTTTTTGGTTTTTGAGCGCTGGATTGATAAATATATTGATAACTGGGCCAAGTGCGATACCTTTTGCAATCACGCGGTCGGAGAATTTATAGAAAAATACCCGGCCTATATTTCAAAGCTAAAAGTCTGGGCTAAGTCAAAAAACCTTTGGAAGCGGAGGGCCGCGGCCGTAACCTTAATAATACCGGCGAAAAGGGGAATGTTCTTAGCGGATATTTTTAAGATTGCCGATATCCTATTACAGGATAAAGAAGACATGGTGCAAAAAGGGTATGGCTGGATGCTAAAAGAAGCCAGCCGCAAGCATGAGCGGGAAGTCTTTAATTATGTTCTGAAAAATAAAAAAGTTATGCCCCGGACAGCCTTGCGCTACGCCATTGAAAAGATGCCTCTTAATCTTAAAAAGCGGGCTATGGCAAAATAATTTGTATAAAATTTTGAGATATATAAAATTTGGTGAAAAATTTATCGTAAGAATTAATAAACCCGTTAGATCTGTAAAGTTAGCTTTGGCCGGGCGGATGATCCAGCTTAATAAATCACTGGGGCGAGAATTATGAAAAACAGCAAAAACAAGTCTAAAAAAGTAAATTACGCCTGGCTTTTTGACGTGGACGGCGTCTTAACGCATCTGGAAGAAAAGAGAGTAACTGAAAAGGAAATAATAACCGAACTCATTGGAAAGCTTAAGGCCGGAGAGCCGGTAATATTAAATACCGGCCGAGCTTTGGATTTTATGGATAAAAAAATAGTTCAGCCGCTAGGGAAAGCGCTTAAGGACAAAACGCCTCTTGGCAATTTTTTGGCGGTTGGGGAAAAGGGAGGAGTGGTGATGTTGTTTGATTCTGCCGGGAAAAAGAAATTTTTTATCGATAAATCCATCTCGGTTCCGCCGGCGCTGGGAAATGAGGTGAGAGATCTAATTAGGCGGCAATTTTCTAAAACCATGTTTTTTGACGCCACTAAGAAAACTATGATTTCCGCGGAGATGAATGACGGACTGGAGATTAAAAAATTCAGGCCCGAGCAAAAGAAGCTGATCCGGGCGATGGAAAAGATGCTGGCAAGGCGCGGGCTGGCTAGAAGCTATAAGATAGACCCCACGATAAGCGCTACGGATATAGAAAATAAGCACGCAGGAAAGCACCTGGGCGTCCAAAGGGCGCTTTCCTGGCTTCGTGAGAAAAAGATAAGGCCAAAGCAGTTTATAGCTTTTGGCGACAGCCGTTCGGACTTGGCTATGGCCAGGGAATTAAAGAAAGAGGGCTTGAAAATGGAGTTCGTTTTTGTAGGAAAAAAAGAAATTTTATCCGGCGAGAGGCTTAATTTCCCGGTTGTCTATACCAAAGAACGCTACGAAGCCGGAGTGATGGAATATTTTAAAAGCCATCGATGAAAAAATAAATCGCATGAAAAAGAAAAAACCAGCCGGAACTCTGCCGGTTTTTGCGGCTTTGGCCGGAAACAGCTTTGTCGCAATTATTAAATTTTTTGCCGCCTTCGCTACCGGGTCAAGCGTATTGTTTTCCGAGGCAATCCACTCTTTAGCCGATACGGGGAACCAGGCGCTCTTAGCCATCGGGCTAAAACGTTCGAAGAAATTGCCGGACGAAGATTATATTTACGGCTACGGCCGGGAAAGGTTTTTTTGGTCTTTAATTTCCGCCTGCGGAATTTTTTTCTTAGGCGCGGGCGTGACCACTTACCACGGCATTAATTCTCTGATCACAAAAGAGGGCTTTCACTACCAGCCTCTGATAATTTTAGTATTGGCCGTTTCCTTTATTATTGAATCAATTACGCTTTTAATCGCCGTCCGGGAAATAAAAGCCAAGCACGGGGCGATGGGCATTAGAGAGATTTTAAACGCCGGCGATCCAGTTACTTTATCAGTGCTTTTAGAAGACTGCGTAGCGGTTTTGGGGGTAGCCGTGGCGTTTTTGAGCATTATTTTATCCAAAGCCACCGGCCAATATTATTATGACGGCATCGGCTCAATAATTATCGGGATATTGTTAGGCCTCGTGGCGATTACTCTAATAACCAAAAACCGGAATTTTTTAATCGGGCGGTCAATACCCGAAGAGCTTCGGGAGAAAATTGCCAAACTTCTAGAGGCCGACCCGGCCATCGAAAAAGTGCTTGATTTTAAATCAACGGTTTTGGACATCGGCGTTTACCGGATAAAGTGCGAAATCGAGTTTAACGGCAATGTTTTAATAAATGAAATTTACAAAAAAGGGGAGCTGAAGGAAGAGTATATAAAAGTAAAAGACGATTTTGAGGAGTTTAAGAAGTTCTCGGTTGAATTTGCCGACCGCGTTCCGCGGCTGGTTGGAAGAAAAATTGATGAAATCGAAAAGAAAATAAAAAGTAAGGCGCCGGAAGTTAAATACATCGATATTGAAATCAATTAACCAAAGATGCCGACGCTAACCAAAAATCAAGGAAGGCTGCTTTTCGCCGGTTTGATATTGGCGGCGGGCTTTTTCTTTCTTTTCCGCCTGGGCGCGAACGCGTTTTTAGATTATGATGAGGCGACTTACGCGCAGGTGGTTAAAGAGGCGATGGATAATAAGGAATACTGTTCGTTTAATCTCTGGGGGCAAAGATGGATCGACAAGCCGCCATTGTACTTTTGGCTGGCAATAGGAAGCGCAAAGGTTTTCGAGTTTAATGAATTGGCGCTTCGCCTGCCGTCGGCTTTGCTAGGAATCCTGGCAGTTATTATTACCTGGCTTTTAGCTTTCCGCCTGACTAAAAATTACTTTACCGCGTTTTTGGCCGGAGCGATTTTGGCGCTGTCCGGGGAATTCGCTTTTGCCGCCAGACAAGTAAGGCTTGACGTCCCGGTCGCCGCGGCCGTCCTCGCTTCAGTTTACTTTTTTATCCGGGGCTGGGAAAATTCAAAATGGTTTTTGGCGATGGGCGCGGCGCTCGCGGCCGGAGTTTTAACAAAAAGCGTTGTCGGGTTATTTGCCCTGCCGGCGATGTTTGCTTTCAGCCTGGCTTACAAAAAATGGGATTATTTAAAAAGCGGCTGGTTTTGGGGCGGGCCCGTTTTTATGTTTGGGCTCCTATTTCCCTGGCACTATATTGAAACAAAAAAATACGGCATTGAATTTTGGAACACTTACGTCGGGCATCATCTTTTTTCCCGGGTGGCGGCGCCGATCCAGGGCTCGGGCATTACCGTCTGGCATTATTTCAAGTATTTGTTTTTTCTGGTTGAACCCTGGATGGCGGTGATGGCCGCTCTCGTAATCTGGCAAATCGCCCGCCACGGGAAGAAGTGGAAAGAATATAATCCGCTGTCCTTGGCTTCGTTCTTGTCTTTTATATTTATTTTTTCCATCTTTGCCGTTTCCAAAACCCGGCTTTTTTATTATCTGGAGCCGATTTATCCCTTTATGGCCATTTTCATCGCCGCCTCGCTTTTCGACTTTTTAGAATGGATGAAGCCGGAGAAAAAGGCGGCGAGGAATTTTATTTTAATACTGCTATTTTTGGGGTTATGCAATACTATTTGGCAGGTGATTGAGCTTCGGGAAAATTTTTCCAGTGAATACGAAACCGCCAATCTGGAAAAAGAAGCCGGACTGAAGCTCGCCAGCGAAGCGCCGCTACCGGCTTTTTCTTACGGGTATTTATGGCTGGAGACCCTGAATTTTTACAGCCAGAGGAAAATCAATATGCATCCGGGCGAGAGCGTAGAAAGCGCCGGAATTTATCTCATCGCCAATCCCAAACTTTTCCAGCTTTACCGTCCGGCAAAAATTTTCAGGGAAAGGAACGAGCCGATTTTTGAAAAGGGCGATGTCGGGGTCTACCGGATCCGTCCCGGCGAAGCCACCCCGATTTTTAACCAATAAAAAATCCTCCCGCAAAGGAGGATTTTTTTATCGTTATGCTAAAAGTATTAGAAACGATTTCTTCCGCCGCCGAATCCGCCTCTATCGCCTCCGCCGAAACTCCGTCTCGGTCCGCGGGCTTTCATCCGGGTTTTATTGCACTCGTAGCAATAAAGTTTTCCGTAAGTGCCGTCTTCCCGCTGGGAAGGCTCGAAAGGCAATTCTTTAATCGGGGCACCGCACTCGGCGCAGGTGATATTCATAGAAGAAATATCATGCATCTGCCTTTGAGGGCGGTTGTCATCTTGATAAGCCATTGAAATTGTCACCTCGCTTTCTAGTATTCCCCCGCCAGTTGGCGGATAGGGATTGGTTATCTGGTGAACTTATTCCGACAGCTTATCTAACTGCTTTCTAAATACTCTGATATGCTCTATTTTACTCAAAAAATTAGAAAACTAATCTATAATATTCACCTTCGTTTGAGAGTATCATACTCTTTATCTTTAGTCAATTTTGTCCTATAATTACTATGCTTATATTAATTTTGCCTTATGAAATCATTAACTAGCCTTTTAATCAATACTATCGCGGTTTTCGCGGCCGCCTACATATTGCCCGGAGTGTCAGTCCAGGGGTTTTTAACCGCCCTGGTGGCGGCCGTTGTTCTTGCGATTCTAAACTTGTTTTTAAAGCCGGTTCTCATATTCTTCACTCTGCCGGCGACTCTTATCACCCTGGGGCTGTTTATTTTCGTTATTAACGCCTTTTTAGTGTTAATTGTCGCCTGGCTGGTTCCGGGCTTCGCGGTTAACGGATTTTTTTGGGCGCTTCTTTTCAGCCTGGTTTTCACTCTGGTTAAATTTGTTCTAGAAAAGATTTCAGAGCCGGCAGACAAAAATTCTTACTAATTATTTGCGGGTATCTTATATATATGTCAGAAGAAAATAACTCCAAATTAACAAAAAAATCCTGGCTCTGGGCGGTATTGGCGGTTGTTCTTATTTTAATCATCGCGGCAATCTTTTTTCGGTTTTTTAGCGGAAAAGATAGCTGGGTCTGCTCTGAAAACCAATGGGTGAGGCAGGGAAATCCGAGCTCGCCTGTGCCGGCTACTGGTTGCGGCATTGCCCAAGATACGGAATATCAAGGCACTATTTCCGCGATTTCCAATGACCAGTTGAAAATTAAGCTTGAGTCGGGCGAAGAAACGGATTTTAAAATTTCAGGTGAAATAGGAATAATTAATAGCGCCGGACAGCCGGTCAGTTTTAGCGATTTAAGAGAAGGATTTATGGTTTTGGTAAAAGGGCCGCTCGGCGCCGATAATATTATAACGGCAACAAACATAAGGATAATCCTTGACCCGAACATTATTGTAAGCTTGCCCCTTCCGGGCGACTCAATCGGAAATCCGGTTACTATCAAAGGCGAGGCCCGGGTTTTTGAAAACACCTTTAATTACCGCGTTAAGGATTCGGCCGGCAACATCCTGGCGGAAAAAACCGCGATGGCCAGCGCGCCGGATGCCGGGCAGTATGGAGATTTCGAAATAACCATAAGATATTCCGTACCCAAGACAGATAACGGCGTTATTGAGGTTTTTGACTATTCAGCCAAAGACGGTTCAGTCATAGACCTGGTTAGTATTCCGGTAGTTTTCAAAAAGGTGGAAACCGCGAAAATAAAAGTTTATTTCGGAAACAGTAAAAAAGATCCCAACGCCTCTGACTGCAATCAGGTATTCGCGGCCGAAAGGGAAATTCCTAAGACCGAAGCGATTGGCCGGGCGGCTATAGAAGAGCTATTGGCCGGTCCGACGGCGGCGGAAAAGGAGGAGGGGTACTTTACCAGCCTTAATTCCGGGGCTATACTACAAAAGCTTACGATCGAAAATGGGGAGGCTAAGGCTGATTTTGATGATACGCTCCAAGCGGGAGTAGGCGGCTCCTGCAAGGTAGCGGCGATTCGGGCGCAAATTGCCGGCACCTTAAAACAATTTTCTACCGTGAAAAGCGTCATTATTTCGATTAACGGGAGAACCGAAGACATCCTGCAGCCTTAATAAATTTTATATTCATCTTTATGAAATTTAGAAAAAGCGAATTTATTTCGCTTCTCATCGTGATTTTGTCTTTTATCGTCAGCTGGTATTTTTATCCGGCTTTGCCGGAAAAAGCCGCTTCCCACTGGAACGCCCAGGGGGAGGTGAATGGCTATGTTTCCAAATTTTGGGGCGCATTCTTAATGCCGATCATCGGCGCAGCGGTTTATATAATCTTTCTTTTAATCCCCAGGATTGATCCCAGAAGAGAAAATATCCAAAAGTTCAGAAGCTATTTCGACGGTTTTATCGTCCTGCTTTTATTATTCTTTTTTTATTTGCACGGATTGACTCTGGCCTGGAACTTGGGATCAAATTTTGATATGGTGGTGATGCTTATTCCGGCCTTTTTTGTTCTCTTTTTCTACGTCGGAGTGATGCTGCGGCACGCCGAGATGAACTGGACTATCGGCATCCGGACGCCTTGGACGCTTTCTTCGGAAAAGGTCTGGAAAAAAACTCATTTGCTTGGAGGCCGCCTTTTTCAGCTTTCGGCGATAATATCGCTTATAGGGATTTTATTTCCCAATCAGGCAATTTGGCTGCTGCTCATACCGATTATAGCTTCGGCGCTTGGCCTTTTCGCCTATTCGTATTTTCTTTACAGGAGAGAAGAGATAAAATAATTAAATTTTTAAGCAATAACTATGATCGGATTTTTCACTTTTATCCGCCAGCAGGGAATCGCCGGACTGGCTATGGGGTTTATCCTTGGAGGGTCGATTAATAAAATGGTTAGCTCTTTGGTTTCCGACGTTATCCAGCCTTTTATCGGGCTCCTTTTAGGAAACCGGCAGGGCGAGTTGTCGGCCGTCCATTATCAATCATTAATGTATGGCCGGTTTATTTCCAACATTATTGATTTTTTAATTGTCGCCCTTATAGTCTACGTGGTTTTTAAAACTATGAAGCTTGATAAGATTGAGCTTCCGGGCGCCGCCAAAAAATAATTTTATGCTTTCAAAAAGTTCAATAAAAAAAGGATTTAGTTTCGGGCTTACCTCGGCGACGATTACGACGCTCGGGCTGATGGTCGGCTTAAACGCCGGAACGAGTTCGCGCCTCGCGGTTATCGGCGGAGTTTTGACAATTGCTATTGCCGACGCGTTTTCCGACGCTTTGGGCATCCACATTTCAGTTGAATATGAAGCAAATTCGACTCCCCGCCATATTTGGGAAGCGACGGTTTCAACTTTCTTGGCTAAGTTTTTATTCGCCCTGACTTTTTTAATACCGCTTTTAATTTTCAGCCTTTCGGCGGCCATTATCATATCTATAGCCTGGGGGATTATAATGCTCGGATTTTTCAGCTATCTGATGGCCAGGATGCAGAAAATGAATCCGCTTGAAGTGGTCGGCGAGCATTTGATAATCGCCGTCGTGGTTATCGCTATCTCGCATATGGTCGGCGACTGGATAAGGTATAATTTCGTATAAATGTTTTTTTGATAGCTTGCTCGCGGCAGTACGGATTGGCCATGCGCTAAAATATGTTCAAATTCGAAGATAAAATAAAAAAACTTTTGAAGCTGGACCGGCCGTTGGTAATTTTTGATATTGAAGCGACCGGGCCGGTTTTTTCCAAAGACCGGATAATTGAACTGGCGTACATTAAAATTTTTCCCGGAAAAAAAATCACTCTGTCCGAGGATATATTAATTAATCCCGAGACGAAGATTTCTCTGGAGGCCTCGCAAATCCATGGGATAAAAGAGGAGGATGTTAAAGGCCGGCCTACTTTTAAGCAAATGGCCCAAAAAATTTGGGATGTTTTTAATAAATCGTATTACGGCGGCTATAGCATAACCAATTTCGATCTGCCGCTTTTGAAGCGGGAATTTTTGAGGGTGGGCATGGATTTTAACTATACCTTTGACGACATTATCGATTCGCGGGTAATTTTCGATTATATGGAGCCGAGAAACGTTTCTTTCGCCCATAAATATTATTGCGGCAAAGGCGAGGTTGAGACGCCAAGAGCCAGGGGGGAAGTAAAGGCCATGATGGAAATTTTCAAAAAGCAATTGAAAAAATACGAAGAGATAAGAAGCCCGGAATTTATAAGGAAAATCCATAAAGCTAAAAGCGACCGCTTTGTTGATTCGACCGTAAAATTTTATTGGCATTGGGGCGAAGCTTATTTTGCTTTCGGTAAGCATAAAGGCCGGCCTTTAAACCAGGTAGCCAAAGAAGATCAGGAATACTTAAAATGGATTTTAGAGGCGGATTTTTCCGACGAGACAAAAAACATCATCGCCGAGGCGCTGAAGATCCGGACTAAAAAGGCGAGAAGAAAGAAAGCCGCTAAAGCTTAGATATTTTTACTAAAATTATATGGAAAAAAACGAAACCGACAGAATAATCTCCGCCCGGGAGGCAAACGGCGACCGCGCTCTTGATTTATCCTTGCGGCCTTCGATTTTAAATGAATACGTCGGCCAGGAAAATATTAAGAAGAACCTGGAGATTTCCATCCAGGCGGCCCGCGGCCGGGGCGAGCCGTTAGACCATATTTTATTATACGGCGCGCCGGGGTTAGGAAAAACTACGCTCGCGCACGTAATTTCCAACGAAATCGGATCCAATATCAGGATTACCTCCGGACCGGCCATCGAAAAGACCGGCGATTTGGCGGCGATCCTTACTAATCTCGGCGAAGGGGATATTTTGTTTATCGATGAAATCCACCGCCTGAACCGGACTATAGAGGAGATACTTTATCCGGCCATGGAAGATTACGCTCTGGATATCATTATCGGCAAAGGCCCTTCGGCCCGGACTCTGCGCATTGATTTGCCGAAGTTTACGATAATCGGCGCGACGACTAAGACGAGCCTGATCTCCGCTCCTTTACGCGACCGTTTTGGCATGGTTTACCATTTAAATTTTTACGAATTAGATGATATAGAAAAAATAATAAGCCGAAGCGCTTCGATTCTAAACGTTAATATGGGAGAGAATTCCAGCGCCCAAATCGCCCAGCGCTCGCGGCGGACGCCAAGGGTCGCTAACCGGCTTTTAAAGCGGGTCAGGGATTTTTGCGAGGTCAAAGGCGACGGGCTGGTAAACGGCGAAATCTGCCAGGGCGCTTTCGAACTTTTGGAAGTGGACGAGCTGGGGTTGGATAGCGTCGACCGGAAAATACTGGAGATTATTATTGATAAGTTCGGCGGCGGTCCGGTCGGAGTAAATACTTTGGCGGCCGCAACCGGCGAAGATATGGACACGATTGAGGATGTGTATGAGCCCTATCTTTTGCGCCTGGGATTCCTCGACCGTTCAATGCGGGGGAGGGTGGCGACTGATTTGGCTTTCCGGCATCTGGGGCGCGAAAGAAAGGGCCAAAACAAATTGGTATAAAATAATAAGAATAAAATAGTTGGGGATAGATTATGAAGCTAAGCGATTTTGATTACCACTTGCCGAAAGAGCTAATCGCCCAGAGGCCAGTAAAACCGCGAGACTGTTCGCGGCTTTTGGTTTTAAGCCGGAAGACCGGAAAAATTATTCACCGGCATTTTTATGATCTGCCGGACTTTCTCCGCTCGGGCGATGTTTTGGTTTTTAATAATTCTAAAGTAATGAAAGCCCGTCTCTACGGCAGGAAAGAAACCGGCGGGAAGATTGAGGTGTTTTTGTTGAGGAAAATCCGGAGCGAAAAATCCGGTGAAATCTGGCAATGCCTTCTGGGCGGGACAAGGAAGAAAGAAGGCTTATGCGTCCGATTCGGAAAAGGGTTTTCGTGCGAGATAAAAAGCCGGAATGCCGGCGGAACCTGGGAAGCGGCCTTCAATAAAAAAGGCAAAGAGTTCCAGGCGGCGGTTGAGCAAATCGGCCATATGCCTTTGCCGCCCTACATAAAAAGGAAAGACTTGAAAACCGATGAAATGTCCTATCAGACGATTTATGCTGATTCAAAAAAAACGGGTTCAGTCGCGGCGCCAACCGCCGGACTCCATTTTACTCCGGGGCTATTGAAAAAGCTGGAGAAGAAAGGGATTAAATTTGAATATCTTACTTTGCATGTCGGGCTTGGAACTTTCGCGCCGGTTAAAGCAAAGGACGTAAAAAAGCATAAAATGCATTCGGAATGGGCGGAGGTAAGCGCCAAAACTATTAAAAGCATAGTAAGCGCCAGAAAGGAGAAAAGAAGAGTTATCGCCGTGGGGACGACCAGCGTCCGGACGCTGGAAGCGGCTTTTGCCTCCGCCCAGGAGGAAAAATTTTCCGGCCTGCCAGCCGGTCAGGCAGGCTGGGTTGATATTTTCATTTATCCCGGCTACAAGTTTAAGGCGATTGACGGGATGATAACAAATTTTCATTTGCCGAAGTCAACCCTTCTGATGCTCGTTTCGGCCTTGGCCGGCCGGAAGGATATCGGTTTGGCCTATAGGGCGGCCGTCAAAAAAAACTACCGTTTCTTTAGCTATGGCGATGCTATGCTTATTGCCTAAGGCCAGGCAGCAACCGCCAATATCCTTTATTACGTTTCTTGACCGCGTAAAGTTATTAACTTATACTTAAATTATCAAAAATTAATGTAATTATCACATTTCCATTCTAAAGTATGTTTTGTACTCTATAATGGTTCGCAATTTATGGTACAGATGAAAAGGCACACCCGCCATTCGACCCTGTCGAGAAGGGCTCATCACGCTTTAAAAAAAGTCAAAACCAATAGCTGTGCTAAATGCGGCAAAGCTATCCTTCCCCACCACGCTTGTTCTTTCTGCGGCACTTACCGGGGAAGGGCTGTTAAAAAAATAAAAACGGCCAAACCAAAAAAGAAAAGCTAGCCGGTTATTAATTCACCGGCAAACGGTTGGGCGGTAAGTTAACCGGCTAATTTTAATTGACAGAATATGTCTAACAGGCACCTTGCAAGAACTATAGCTATGCAGACTCTTTTCCTTTGGGACTTCAGAGGAAAGGATGTTAATATTGAAGAGGGCCTAAAGGAAAATTTTTTTAACTTTGCCCCTGATTTCGACGATAACGGCTTTGCCCATAAATTACTGAAAGGAGTTATTGATAATTTGGACGAAATAGACCGGTATATAATTAAATACGCGACAGACTGGCCATTAGACCAGATAACGACAATTGACCGGAATATTTTAAGGATTGGGGTCTACGAACTTATTTTTGACAAAGATATACCGGAAAAGGTGGCGATAAACGAAGCCATTGAAATCGCCAAAAATTTTGGCGGCGAGTCTTCCGGCCGGTTCGTAAATGGCGTATTAGGCGCAATTTACAACGACCTTTTTAAAAATAAAAAATAATTAACGCTGATGTATTGTCAAATGGCTACATTGCAAAAAGCAATGCGGCAATTCAACAATGCAGCCACGACTTTGGCTATGCGCGACTTCAAAGAGCTGGAAAAAATAATTGAAGTAAAATTCAAGGACAAGGAGCTACTGAAGCAATCGGTCGTCCACCGGTCATATTTAAATGAGCATCCGGATTTTTCTTTGAGCCATAACGAGCGGCTGGAATTTTTGGGCGACGCAGTTTTGGAATTGATTGTAACCGAAAATTTGTTTTACCGTTTTCCCGATACTCCGGAAGGGATTTTGACTGCTTGGCGGGCCAGCCTGGTAAACGCGGAGATGCTCGCCGACATATCAGGCGAACTGCAGATTGAAGACTTCCTTTACCTTTCCCGCGGCGAAGCCAAAGATAAAAATACCAAAGCCCGGCGTTATATTTTAGCCAACGCGGTCGAGGCTTTGATCGGGGCGATTTATCTCGATCAGGGAACCAAGGTGACGGAGAAATTTATAAAAAAGCGCATTCTTTCCAAGCTGGACCATATTTTAGAGAATGAGCTGTATCTTGATCCAAAATCAAGATTCCAGGAAAAGGCCCAAGAGCTCTACGGCATAACGCCCCATTATAAAGTTTTGGGCGAATCTGGACCGGATCACGCGAAAATTTTTGAGATTGGACTATATTTAGGGGAAGAGCTGGTTGCCAAGGGAAAAGGCTCTTCAAAGCAGGAGGCCCAGGTTGAGGCGGCCAGGAAGGGATTGGAGAAAAAAGATTGGTAGCCGGAAAAGGGCGGAAATTTTTCAAATCAAAATGAAAACAAAAAATGGCGGGCAGGCACCCGCCATTTGATAATTAAACGCCATTCTTTTATAATTTAGTTAGAGTCCGTAGACAGTCTGGGGCGAAGCGTCGGTCGTATCTTCAGTCTCGTAAGCGATTCTGAATTTTTCTCCGTCGCTTGAGTATTCAAACTTATGTGCATCGTCATTTAACGGATCAACCGGCACTTCGGGCATATAGCTTTCTAGAGGATCGGTTCCTTCCAGGCTCGCTTTCATCTCAAGCCAGCCAGCCGCGGTCGGTTCTTGGGAGCTGGAGACCGGGTAAGCGCCGTGATCATTATAATAAAGATGCAAGGCGGTCGCCACTTGATGGATATTGGCCTTTCGCTGGGCATCGCGAGCCATAGGCAGGACGCTGTCCATTTGCTCGGCTGACATCGTCGCTACCATAGAAGTAATGCTGACGGCGACCATCAATTCGAATAAGCTAAAACCTTTGCGATTTTTAGCAAATTTCTTTAATTTTTTAATCCATTTGGAAATCACCTTCATATTTATAGATTAATAATAACTTTGAACATTATTACATTTACCATCTTTTGTCAAAGATGAGCCTTGGATGGTGGATGACTAAGACTATGACTATTAAAGAGATTTTTAAAACCGCGGTTCGTGAAAAAGCGTCGGATGTGCATCTGGTCGCTAACCAAGGGCCGATACTCCGGATTGACGGGGAATTAAAAGAGTTAAAGGAGAAGAAAATCAGCCGCAAGGAAATGGAACAGCTGATATTTTCGATATTGAGCGCCGAACAAAAGAGCGACTTTTTGGCCAATAAAGAGCTAGACTTTGGCTTTGAAAACGACGACGGCGCCAGATTTAGGGTAAATGTTTATTTGGAAAGGGATAATATGGCCCTGGTAGCAAGGATCATCAGCCGGGAAATTCCGGTGCTTAAAGAGCTGGACATGCCCGGCGTGGTTGAGGAGCTCTTAAATTTAAACCAAGGCTTAATTCTAGTCGTCGGCCCGACCGGCTGTGGAAAATCCACGAGCCTGGCCGCTATGGTTGATTACATAAATAAAAAATATTCAAAGAAAATCGTAACTTTGGAAGATCCGATTGAATATGTTTTCAGCTCGGAAAAAAGCATTATCGTCCAGCGCCAGCTCGGAACCGATATGGCCAATTTCACTGAAGGCTTAAAGCATGTGCTGCGGCAGGATCCGAACGTGATTATGGTCGGCGAGATGAGGGATTTGGAAACTATATCGACCGCTATCACCTTGGCGGAAACCGGACACCTGGTTTTAGCGACCTTGCATACCTATAACGCCCCGCAAACGATCGACCGGATAATTGATATCTTCCCCGCCCACCAGCAAAACCAAATTCGTTTTCAACTGTCTTCAATCTTGGCCGGAGTGATTTCCCAGCGGCTGATTCCCAAAGAGGGAGGAGGCCGGGCGGCGGCCAGGGAAGTTTTGATAAACACCCCGGCGGTTGCCAACTTAATCCGGGAGCGAAAGATCGCCCAAATCGCGACATCAATAGAAACGGGCTCTCGCGAAGGAATGATTAGCTTTAGAAGAGATTTGGAGCGCCTTTATAAGGAGAAGATTATCTCTAAAGAAGTGATGCAGAGCGGCCTATAATTTAGCTTGCATGCCTTCTTTTTCCGGCGGCCGGCAGTGCTGGCTGGCTCGTGAATTCTAATGAAAAACTGGATGAGCGAACCCCCTTGACAAGGTTTTTAAATAAGGTATAATTGAAAACACAATTAAAACTCTTAATTTATGGGTAGATTTTACATTAGACTTAAATTCAAAAGCGGTTAATAAACTTGTCCTTTTTTGGTGTTTATTGGCCGCCGGTAGGCGGTTTTTTAGTCCCAAAGCTCTCTTTAGAAAAAATACTATGACTCATGACTTGTAGTCTGCCGATCTGGCAGGCTAAAAGCCAGGAGTGATAGGGAAAAGTCCAATCCGGCTGAACGAATTGAAATTGTGAACTTTGACAATTGAATAAAAGAAGAACCAATAAAATAGAAATATTTTCGTCAAAATTCACGCTTTAGAGCCTTTCAGCAATTTGGCTCTAGAAACAAAAGCGTGGGAAAATCTCGTAAGAGTATATGGTGAATGCCTTGACGCAAAAAGACGATGAAGGACGTAGCAGCCTGCGATAAGCTTCGGTGAGGTGGCAAGCAACCTTTGACCCGAAGATTTCCGAATGGGGCAACCCTTCCCGTTGAAGACGGGAAATCCTTTAGCTGAATTCATAGGCTTAAGGAGGAGTACCCGGGGAACTGAAACATCTAAGTACCCGGAGGAAAAGAAACGAATAAATGTTAGTTAATTAGTGATTATTCTAGTCACTGATTAACTAATAAGATTCCCCTAGTAGTGGCGAGCGAACGGGGAGAAGTCTAAACCTTATTAACCGAGTTTAGAACTGCACTTGTGCAGGTTTAAACAGAAGGCGCCAGAGCCACATGTTAATTTGGTGTTGCAAGATTACTATTACTTCTCTTCTGGACAAGAGAGGGTGAAGTCATAAAAGGTAATTGTTAGCTTAAGCGAGCTGGAAAGCTCGGCCAAAGACGGTGATAGCCCGGTGAGCAAAAACATTAACCTCTTCACAGTATTAATCTTAAGTACTGCGGGACACGAGAAATCCCGTAGGAAGCCGGGTCGACTATGACCCAAGACTAAATACTTTTTGCGATCGATAGTGAACAAGTACCGTGAGGGAAAGGTGAAAAGCAGCCCGGTGAGGGCGGTGAAATAGTACCTGAAACCATATACTTACAATGAGTCGGAGCCCCGCAGCAATGCGTGGGTGACGGCGTGCCTATTGAAGAATGAGCCAACGAGTTTGTGTATGCGGCGTACATAATCCCCGAATGGGGTGTATGTTGAGTGAAAGCGAGGGTTAACGCCCGCAAGCATGTTTTTACGTAGAGCTTCTTTTGGGAGGCTCTACCATAAAATGTGCAATAGTCGTATGCACAAGACCCGAAACTGGGTGACCTAACCATGGCCAGGTTGAAGTTCGTCGAAAGACGAATGGAGGACCGAACCGGTGAGCCGTGCAACACTCTCGGATGAGTTGTGGTTAGCGCAGAAATTGCAATCGAACCCAGAGATAGCTGGTTCTCCTCGAAATAGCTTTAGGGCTAGCTCTGGATAATACCTACGGGGGGTAGAGCACTGAATGAGATCGGGCCGCAAGGTACCGCTTTCAACCAAACTCCGAATACCCGTAGCAGTACTCCAGAAGTCAGACAGTGGGCGCTAAGGTCCATTGTCAAAAGGGAAACAGCCCAGACCGCAATCTAAGGTCCCTAAATATATGCTAAGTGTAAAAGGTGGTGTCATGACTCCGACAGCTAGGAGGTTGGCTTAGAAGCAGCCATCCTTTAAAGATAGCGTAATAGCTCACTAGTCTAGTCGTCTTGCGCCGAAAATTTATCGGGGCTAAAGCATATTACCGAAGATGCGGACGTTCGTGTCTCACTAACGTTCGACACTCTAATTAACAATTATCAATGTACAATTTTCAATTAATTGATAATTGATCATTGAAAATTGAAGCGAGTGATGAGCGATAGCGAGACACGAGCGTGGTAGAGGAGCATTCCTAACGCAGCGAAGCTGGATCGCGAGATCCGGTGGAGCGTTAGGAAGAGAGAATGTTGGCATGAGTAGCAAAAAGGCAGGTGAAAACCCTGCCCACCGTAAGCTTAAGGTTTCCTGGGCAACGCAAATCGACCCAGGGTTAGTCGGTCCTAAGACGAGGCACGTGTAGTGCGTGCGTAGCCGATGGATGAGCTGGTTAATATTCCAGCACTAGTTTATCGTTCCGATGGAGGGACGCAACTCCGTAGTTTAAGCGTCTTACTGGTTTAGACGTTTAGGGCTTCAAGAGATGATCCAGGCAAATCCGGATCATAATCTCAAGAGGCAGTAAAAAGGTGAAGTCTCTGATGGAACCAATTTAGGCGAAGGAATTGCCCAGAAAAACTTCTAGGGCTAACGATAAACTAACCGTACCGCAAACCGACACAGGTGAGCGAGGCGAGAAGCCTCAGGTGTACGAGAGAAACTTCGTTAAGGAACTCGGCAAAACAGCGGCCGTAACTTCGGGATAAGGCCTGCCCCGCATTAGCGGG